>JBBIMC010000130.1:0-3578 GCA_037444605.1 Mycoplasmatota bacterium
ACAATAGATCATAATCCTCTCCAACAACATCAGTCCGTTGAATTTCTATCTCTTCATCAATAGTTTCAGTCGTTCCATTTAGAAAGTAACGTGTTCCCGTTAAATGAAGGATTGATTTATAAGATCCAATATTAACTACTGTAAAAGTGCCACCTTCACTAATCTCGCCATCAGCAGTTATCGCCCAGGTACCGTCATCATTAATCTCGAAAAAAACTCCATCTATTAATGTACTACCATTTACTGCATAATAATCACCATAAATATCCATGTCGTCTGGTCCAACCATTGAGCCAATAACTGCAAAAATCGCCAATACAACAACGACACCAATAATGATTATTTTTTTCTTGTGTTTTTCCCATACTTTCATTTCAGAAATCATCTCCTTTTAGAAGATTATACTCTAATAATAACATTAAAACAACAGAATATCATTATTTATATTTGAAAAGTATATTTTCACAACATATTCTCATAATCGATCTTATAGCGATTGAGAACTGCATAAGCAATAATCAGTGCAACCGTTCCATCAATCCTTTTAAATCGTGAATTGAGTTTTGAAGGTTGAATGTTACCATTTAAGTCAACTTTTGCTTGCGTATTAGATAAACACCACTTTAATATTGGGTTGTTATCGTAATTGACTATCTTGTTTTTAAGATCGGCTTCAAGCTGCTTCATTGGTTCAGAAAGAGAATAGACACCTTGCCTTACCTTTTCCATATTGAAACCTTGATCTTCCATTTCTTTTATCCAATACTGTGAGTTCCAGGGATCAAACCCAACCCACAAAGGTCTGATTTCATATTGTTGTATCATCTTGATAAACCATTTTGTCACCAACGAGAAGTCATTCTGGTTTCCATCTGTGAGTGTGATTAGTCCTCTTTTTAACCAAATGTCATAAGGGACATTGTCTTCTTCCATTCGTTTCTTAAGTACTTCTGATGGCATAAAGAAATGTGGAATAACATACTTCTTGCCATCTTTCTTTTGAATGAGTAAGATGCTTGAGGTTAAGTCTGTGGTAGAGGATAAATCAACTCCTCCGATAGCATAGCTTCCTCTCAATGAATCTATAGAATAGGTCGATTCGTTATTTAAGTCAGTAAACGTGAGCCAAGCTCCTTGATCGACTTGTTTGATATTAAAGTCCTTACATAACATGGTCACTCTTGTTGAGTGGTCGTTTTTTGATTTATTCATCACATCATCAAGATATGCCATTGTCTTTACTACACCGAGACTCGGATTTGATTTTTTCCATGTTTCTGGATTTTCATAAATTTCATTCGTTGAGTCTTGTGTGTAAAGCCAGGGAAGTACTCGATCATCACTGATTTCGTTTTTGAGCATCTTCCGACAATAGTCTAATTTTGTATCAAGAAAACCACCGACCGTTGTACCTTCAGTGGTAATGATAAAGATTAGTGGTTCTTTCTTAGTAGATTGGCTTTGTTTGATAGCATCATAGACTTTGGAATCAGTCATTTCATGGACTTCATCAATGCACCCTACCTCAATGTTGTATCCGTCTTTATTTCTGCTTTGTGCTGATAATTTCTTGATTTTATTCTTAGTCTTTGGAGAATAGATGAAGAATATGTTCTTTTTGCTGCGTTTTTCATTAGATAAAGCAGGGGATTGTTCTCTCATGTTGTTGATTTCTTCAAAAAGAATATTGGCTTGCTCACTCGTATTTGAAGCACATACAATATCTACTCCACCTTTTGAAAGAAAGAATTCCGCTAAATCGAGACCTGCAATGAATGTTGTTTTACCATTTTTACGTGCGATAAGTAAAATCACTTCATTGAACCTACGTAACCCTGTTTCTTTCATCTTAAATCCATAGGCAGTTTGAATTAGTGCTTTCTCCCATAGTTCTAAAATGAATGGTTGACCATTGAAGGGTGATTTTGTGTGCTTGCAGAAAGTTTCGATAAAATCGATTCGTAGGTTTCCTGGCTTCTCATCAAACTCAAAACGAGGATCAACTAAGTCATCCATTAGTCGTTTAAGCATCGTTTTTAATTCCTCACCTACCAGGATTTCATTGGACATCACCTTTTGATAGTATTCGATTAAGTAGTTCATTCGATGTTCGCTTTCTTCAAGAATTCATCAAATGCATCATCACCATCAATGATGTTCTTACCCATGATTGAATTAAGTGTTTTGATAATTGTTCCGTACGAATTGATAAGCTTAGTGTAGTACTTTGCTGCTTCAGTTTGACGTTGAGCACCCTTACTGGAAACTTGAACTGCACCATGTTTTCTAATCTGTTCTTGTAGAATAAAAAGCTCTACTTTCATGAATGCAGCTTGTTCTAGTAGGTTATCTACCAGTTGTGTTTTCGTCTCATCAACGGATGAAAAAAGCGACCGAAGTCGCTCGTACTCAATATTTACATCTTTTATTTTTGACAAATTCAACACCTCGCTTGTACTTCATCATTAATCAATTCAATGATATCTTGTTCTGGAATGACTGCTAATCCTCCCCAAGTACCATGTAGTTGATCGAGTCCATCGATATACTCAATGACGCCCTCTCTACCGTTGTATTGATCTTCACCTTTCATTTCGATGATTCTAATTTTATCTCCAATTTTGAACATGTCTATTACCTCCAATTGTTAGTAATATATATCACTCTAAAGAGGATAATTAGCAAGTAAAAAAGCGACCGAAGTCGCCCTGATTAAGTCGTACTTATTTAATACTATTTTCGTATCCTAATTCCCACAAGTACATATCGAAGATTTTCATTGATGGATATTTGATTCCAGCTAGTTTATTGATTTCCTTTTGAGTATCTGTGAAATCTTTTAAATGATTGTTATAGAAATCTTTTTGAGCTAGAAAGGCTTTCTTTGTTAACCTTAAATTAGGTATACCTTTCAACTTCAGACCATCTATAAAAAATCTGTCGTAAGCTGGTGAACAACATAATGTTCCGAGTAATATTTTGGTAACTAATGTATCGGTTGCCTCTTTATTAGCATCTTTTACACCATTAACCAAGTATGTTCTAACACGATAACTTTTACGAATTTCATCACCAATTTCTAGTATCAAATCTATTTTTTTGTTATCAATAGTGGCCAAATCAATATCTTGAAGTATATCGTACTTGGAATTCAATATGATTTCTACAATTTCTCGATGGAATTTATAGTCTTTCTGTAAGAGAAATGAAGAACCTCTTAACATACCCCAACTAGATAAGTAAGCAAATAAATGTAAGGCAAACACATCGATATCTTTGTTATTTAAAAACCTATTATTCTTGAAATATGTATAACAGTGTTCCCACGATTTATATCTATGATTGGGATCGTTTGTGATTTCATTAAACGCATTCAATATTTCTTTTAACATTGAAACCTCATTTCTAGATTTTCAAAAAATCTGCCCTCCATTTTTTGTTTGCCCCCCTGTGCGGTACCCTGTAATGATATTTATTTCTCTAGTGGGGGGATTTGTTCTTCATCTTTCACGAGAATTTCAATTGAATCTCCTTCATTTTTATTGCCCTTCTTGTTATGCTTTGGAGATGCTTTTTTT
>JBBIMC010000130.1:3602-4551 GCA_037444605.1 Mycoplasmatota bacterium
ATGGCGAAAGGCAGTGATATCCCAATTACTAATCTTTCGGATAGCTTCATCCTCATTGTTTGAAACTTTATCTTTTAAACTCTTTCCACCAGATCCCTTTATAGTATATTGGTATAATCTTTCAGAAATATTCTGCCCATATGCACTACCAATATATAGAATATCATTGTCCTCACTAAGTACATATACGCCTGTAAAATCGAATATCGTTAAATCTTTAAATGATCCTTTAACATAAAACTCGGAAGATACCAATGCATCTAGCTTCATAATTTCACCTACTTTTACAAACATTATATCAAACAATTTTTACTTTAATTAGGTTTTTCTGGATTTATTAAGTTCCCATCTTTATCGAATCTAACTTTATTACAGAAGCGTTCATGCTCTTGGTTATGACATTCTCTACAAAGTAGCTCCAAGTTATCTTGATTAAGACTTATAGATGAATCATTCACATTCCCAACGGTGAGTCTTTCTTTGTGATGAACCTCGATTCCAATCTGTCCACAACGTTCACAAAGACTATTGACTGACACTATCTTCAGTTCACGAGCCGCAAGCCATGCAGGTGACTTATAGAAGTTATGCAGAACCTTTGGCTTTTTCATAGGCTTCTTTTAGTTCAGCTGCTTTAGCTTCTACATGCTCCCATCGAACAGGTAAATCTTCACGACCCATGTGTCCATAGGTTGCTAAGGCTTGGAACTTCACTTTTTCAAACTCTAGTTCTTTTCTAATGTTTGATGGAGCGAAATCAAAGTGTTGTTTTACTAACTCAAGAAGCTCATCATCGGATAACTTACCCGTACCGAACGTATCAATGGATACCGCTACAGGATTTGCTACACCAATGGAATAGGACACACAGACTTCGCACGTGTCGGCCAATTCTGCCTCCACAAGGGCTTTTGCTACGTATCTAGCATAATAACTCGCACTGCGATCA
>JBBIMC010000131.1:0-4525 GCA_037444605.1 Mycoplasmatota bacterium
CACGATTGAGTTTATCAAGTTCTGTATCATTCACAGAGATTGTGTAATGTTTCATGCTGTCCATAATGGCACCGATGTTCTTGCATATAAGACCGGTAAAGTCCTTCTTCAAGGAAATGAGATCACGCATGAACTCATCTCCATCAAACAACATCTTAACCGTGAAGATTATGCAGCGGTGGGATCTGATGAAGTAGGTACAGGAGATGTCTTTGGGCCTATTGTCGTCTGCACGACCTATGTAAGTCCGAGTGAGATTGCCTTTTTAGAATCACTAAATGTGAGAGACTCTAAGAACATGAATGACAAATCAATAATCTCCATTGCTCCAAAGATTGCGAAAAAAATTGCTCATACCTTGTTAATCTTGCCACCAAAGAAATATAACGAACTTGTTGAAGAGGGATACAACTTAAACAAAATGAAGGCGCTTCTTCATAATCAAGCCATCGTGAAAACCACATCAAAGCTTGACCATCAAGTGCCTGTCATTCTAGATCAGTTTTGTACACCTCAATTATACTTTAATTACATCAAGGATGAAACCCTGATTTATCGAGACATTGAATTTCATACAAAAGCTGAACAAATCCATTTGAGTGTTGCTGCTGCATCAATCATCGCTCGCTATGCCTTTTTGGTAAAAATTAAGGAATATAGCGATAAGCTAGGTATTGATCTACGTAAAGGCGCCAGCAAGGAAGTTGATGAGCAAATCTTAGAAATTGTCGAGAAAAAAGGTCCACAATTTTTAAAACTCATCGCGAAAACCAATTATAAAAATATTACCAAGCAGAATCTTTTCTAAGCTTTTCTAATAGAGCGACAAAATTCGAGGGCAAATCGACATTAAACGTCATCTGCTCTTTTTTTGTTGGATGCATAAAGGATAATGACTGCGCATGCAAAAATTGACCATCTTCGCCAATCACATCTTTGGGTCCATAGAGGGGATCACCCACCACTGGATGATGGATATATGCCATATGCACACGTATTTGATGGGTTCTACCGGTTTCAAGTTCACAGGAAAGCAATGTGTATTTATCAAAACGTTCAATGACTTTAAAGTGAGTTACCGCGTGTTTTCCCCCACTGACCACTGCCATCTTCAAACGTTGTTTAGGATG
The DNA here is from genome assembly GCA_037444605.1 of Mycoplasmatota bacterium. Classification (GTDB taxonomy): domain Bacteria; phylum Bacillota_I; class Bacilli_A; order Acholeplasmatales; family Acholeplasmataceae; genus Peloplasma. The sequence continues at coordinate 1,131 of JBBIMC010000131.1, forward strand.
TCTTGCGATTGGGGCATCTATACTTCCTTCATTTTCAGCAAAAGTGCCGTAGACCAAAGCCACATATTGGCGTTTGATTGCATGTTTTTGAAGTTCCTCAGATAAAAATTGATGTGATTGATCATTTTTGGCCACAACAAGAAGTCCTGAAGTATCTTTATCAATACGATGAACAATCCCTGGACGGACAATACCATTGATGGTGGAAAGTTCATCGACTTGATGAAGTAATCCGTGCACTAACGTGGGTTCATGGACAGTTGATGCTGGATGAACCACTAAGCCTTGAGGTTTATTGATCACCAAAAGATCATCATCTTCATAGACGATATCAAGTTTCAAATCGACCGCTTCTAAGTCAAGAGATTGAGGTTCAGGTTCATCGATCGTGATATGATCTCCTACTTTAAGAGCATACCCACTTTTCACTTTTTCACCATTGACTAAGCAATATCCTTCTTTGATCAGTTTTTGGATGTAACTGCGCGATTGATCACTTAATAAACGGTCCATAACAACTTGATCTAATCGCTGTTTTTGCAATTCTTGATCAACTTTCAGTTGTTTCTGCATTCTTGATGGACTCCTTTTTCTTCCGTTTCCCTTCAAGGAAAAAGATATCAATCGCAAATAAAACAATCGCTGCACTCAAAAACATATCAGCGAAATTGTTATAAAAATTACTTAAACCTACCGCATTGAGTACACCATCTAAGAAAGGAAAATGCATAAAATCAATCACATATCCATAGAGCGCGCGATCAATCGCATTTCCTAAGGTTCCTCCGATAAACAGGGCAATAGAAATGCTATAAACTTTCTTTGATTTGTAATCAGTATCTAAAAACAAATAACCAAACATTAACAATGCTGCAATAGTCGCAATCATGAAAAGGACTTGCTGACCTTCAAGTAAACCAAAGGACATCCCATCATTATGATGATAGGAAAACTCGAGTAGATTAGGAATCCAAACGATGTCTGGACTATTGAGCGGAATTGTCGAACTTGCGATTAACTTGGTGATTTGATCGATCACAATCGCTAAAATGATAATGGCTGCACTGATTAACATGAAATCCTCCTAAAAAATAATCGATAAGACAGTGATCACGATGATTAACAAAACAAGGGAAATGATGGTTGCCTCAACCAGGAGAGGAATCTTTGTATTGACATCCTCAAGTTTTGGATAATAAGTTTTTAGTAAGCGAAAATAAAACACATAATATAGATAAGGCCAAGAGATTACAATCAATGATAGCAAAAGGGCAAGAAAAAACGTGAGTTTAGTATATATAAACATATTCACAATGACTAATACGGGGATTAACAGAATTAATACAGTGATGAGTAGACCACCTAAGACAGATTTGGTCACCCCTTGAACCTTGGTCTCTTTGTCGATAATCTGCTGTAGTTTTTTATATCTGTGCAAGAATTGGTCAATACGATTAATCAATGACTTCATGGAGCGCTTCAACCGCCTCTCTTATCGTAGATACCACGATGATTTGATAGGGATAATCAAGGTCTGGTACATCATCAACGTGCCCAGAAGGAAGGAAAAATACATCGACATTTTCATCCATGGCCGTGTATAATTTCTGCACAATTCCACCGATTCTCCCAATGGATCCCACGATATTAATCGTCCCTGTACCTGCGATTTTCACATCATTAATGTTTATTTTTAGTAAACTTGCATAAATACTTAATGTCTGAATTAGACCACCACTTGGTCCCCCAATCACTGTGTTTAATCCGGGTAGAGTAAAGGCTGGGGACGCATCATGAATCGCATAATTGGGGTAAAAGATCAATCCAGGTTCACCATCATCTAGTCGATAAGATATCGTTTTGTAAACCTCTTCATCATCGATGATTCGTTTTACTTTTAACGTAACTTCATCTGCTGTTGTCAGATCATAAAAGCTTTGTTGATCGTGTTCTAAATAGGATTCCCCATTAATTTCGACCACTTCATCACCGATTTCAAGCTCATCTAATCGGCTGGGTCGATAATAGACATAGAGCCCCTGAAATGAGTAATCAATCATTATGCTACTATCGATTTCACTGGCGAGTTGATATGCATTGATTAATGAAGACGTCAAACTGACTAACTTTGAGACTTGTCCTGAGAGAAATTGATCTCTCCATGACGTATCTTCTTGTCTTAAAGTCATGGGTGATAAGTCCATTCGAGGATCATCTTTCAAAATAAAACTTTGAAATGCAGTCACAGGATAATAGGAATACACATAAATCGTGTAGAAATCATCCACAAATTCGATACCATCAATCGTTATCGTTTCATCCACTCTGGTTAATCCACCAGGTGCTGTCACCTCAAGCGATGTCGGTGCGACAAGAACAAAAAGCGTATAGATATACGCAAAACTAACAACAATAAGAAATCTTTTATACCTTCTCAGAAGGGTTAACATACGTGAGTTCACCCACTTCAATTTGACGATACGCTACACCTGAAGCACGGAGCATACGGATCGCTGCTTCATGTTCCTTGGTGTGTTGATATTTATTGGATTCATACACAATCTCTTTAATACCGCTTTGAATAATCAATTTCGTACATTCATTGCAAGGAAAAAGCGTAACATAGATGGATGATCCCTTTAAATTTTGTGTGGCATTTAAAATAGCATTTGCCTCAGCATGAACGACATAAGGATACTTGGTTTCTGTATATTCCCCTTCGTTTTTCCAGGGGAAAAGTTCATCATTACACCCTTGAGGTAATCCATTATAACCAATCCCAACAATTCGCTTGTCATGATTGATAATGCATGCGCCTACTTGAGTGGATGGGTCTTTACTACGCATCGCAGAAAGTTTTGCAACACCCATGAAATATTGATCCCAAGAGATATAGTCCTTACGCATTATTTCTTTTCCTCCGGACGTGCTAGATTTAAATCAACATGGCAATAACCATGAGGATTTTTCTTTAAGTAATCCTGATGATACTCCTCAGCAGATTCAAAATCTAACGCTTTCTTCACATCCGTTTTGACACGTTTAAGTTCAGCACCAAAGTATGATGCCAAATAAGCATTGACTTTTGCTAGATCTTCTTCTGTTTCATAATAGATCCCTGTGCGATACTGTCTACCCACATCATGTCCTTGACGAAACTTTGAAAACGGATCGATGATTCTAAAGAAATGTTCCAGAATTTTCTCGAGGGAAATGACTGTTTCATCATAGATCAATTCCATGGCTTCAGCATGTGAAGCAGTCCCATCACATACTTCCTTATATGTGGGATTCTTTTTATTACCATCAATATAACCGACTGTGGTGTCTTTTATGCCTTTGAGTTGAGCAAAATATCCTTCAACACCCCAAAAACAGCCGCCAGCAAGGGTTAT
>JBBIMC010000132.1:0-913 GCA_037444605.1 Mycoplasmatota bacterium
AATAGGTGGTGCTCTTTTGATGGGATTCAATCAAATCGTGATCAAAGCTCAAGGTGCATCCAAAGAATATGGCTTTTATAACGGCATTCGTCAGGCCAAGGAAATGGTAGAAGCGAATGTCATTGAACTTGTGACCAACGTATTAGAGAAGAAAGAAGAGAAAAGTGAATGAGAGAGCTTTTAATTAAGCTTGATCTTCCCTATAAGGATGAATCGCTCTATCTAACGGCATTAACCCATGCCTCCTATGCCAATGAGCATCAGGTGGAAAAAAATGAGAAACTTGAGTTTCTAGGGGATTCTGTCATTGGATTATTGATGAGTGATTATCTTTATCGAAAAGATCTAGCAGATGAAGGAACCATGACTAAACATCGCGCTCAAGCGGTATGCGAAGAAGCGCTTGTCAAGTATGCAGAAAGAATTGAACTAAAAGAATATCTTCGTTTGGGTCGTGGAGAACACGTTAAAGGGGCAAATGATGCCATGATTGCCGATGCCTTTGAGGCACTTTTCGGTGCGGTCTATTTAGACTTGGGTTTTAAAGCGGCGAAAAAGCTATTTAACCAAGTGATTGTCCCGAACTTAAAATTAGTGTGGGGTATCAAAGACTATAAATCAACACTTCAGGAATATATCCAAGCGGGTGATAAACGGGCAATAAGCTACCATATCACCAAAGAATCAGGACCTTCACACGATAAAGAATTTGAAGCTGCAGTGAAATTAGATAATATTATTATTTTAGGTGTCGGACGCGGAAAAACAAAAAAAGAGGCAGAACAAAATGCCGCACATGACGCACTAAAGAAAGGGAACTATGATCATCAAGCGACTCTTTGAAGAATATGATCTTGCTGTTGAACGCATTCTATTGAAAGAATACAAACGACTCAAGCTCACGATGAGAGAT
>JBBIMC010000132.1:945-4524 GCA_037444605.1 Mycoplasmatota bacterium
ATCTATAAAAAGCGAAAGACATATTCGATTGCATCGATTGGAAGACGTGTTGAACTTTCTTCTGATGAGATTGGGGCAGCTCTTGAATCATTGATCAATCAAGGATTTGTCTCCACACGCCTCGAAAGTAAAGATGGTAAAGAAAGAGAAGTCTTCAGCCTTGATGAAACTTTAGAAAAGATTGAAGAACTTTATCGTCAAGACGAGATTGAGATCCGTAAAGAAGCGGTCGTCAATGATATCACAGAGACGATGACTTGGTTTGAGCAGGGATTAGGACGGGGTCTTCTACCTTATGAACTTGAAAGCATTCGACGCTGGTATGAAGAAAAAGCGTATCCTCATGAAGCCATCAAAAAAGCTATTCAAGATGCCGGTGAGCGCATTAGTGTCAAGTTTGTTGAACGCATTTTAAATCAAACGATTATAAAGGAAGTGCCCATCGATCAAGATGTTGAAGAAGCACTGGATACCCTTTTTAAAAACATCAAATGAACAAGCGTAATTCAGAAATTTATCAAGCCCTTCAAGTAATGTTTCCCCACGCCAAAGTTGAACTCAATTTCTCAAATCACTTCGAGCTTTTGGTTGCGGTTGTTCTTTCGGCACAAACAACAGATATCGCAGTCAATAGGGTGACCCCTTATTTATTCAGACAATACCCATCCCCTGCACAATTAAAAGAAGCATTACCTCATGATGTCGAAGCCATCATTCAATCGATTGGCCTTTATCGTAATAAAGCCAAAAATATCATCGAATTAGCAAAAGTCATTGATGAACAGTATCATGGCATTGTCCCAAATACCAGAGAAGATTTGGAATCTCTACCCGGTGTGGGTAGAAAAACAACGAACGTCGTTTTGTCCAATGCATTTGGAATCCCTGCTTTTGCTGTAGATACCCATGTTTCCCGAGTCGCAGTCCGTCTGGGATTAGCAAAAAAAGGAGATAACGTTTTGGAGATTGAAAAGAAGTTAATGAAACATTTTCCGGAATCCGAATGGTTAAAACTCCATCATCAAATGATTTTTTTTGGAAGATATCATTGTTTAGCAAAAAAGCCAAAATGTCATGTTTGTCCTTTATATGATTTGTGTAAAAGCGAAGACAAAATCACTGATTAAAAGACCTTTTAGGTCTTTTTTTATCGACTTAGTTCCTTGATTATGACCATTATAAAAATTATAAAATAGACGTAAAAACCCAAGGAGAAACTTATGAATATTCCCTACTTAAGAAGGCAACTCAAAAAGCGATTATCACAAAGGCATTATGAAGTAAAACCGATTGGATCTGCATTAAAATTACGAAGACAAGAATTACGAATGACCTTGGAAGAAGGTGCTGAAGGCATCTGTAGCATTTCCTATTTATCCAAACTTGAAAACAATCAAATTGAACCGAATCCAGAATTTGTTGAATTACTATCAAAGCGATTACAGATGAAAGATCAAGGCGTTTACGATCGAGAAGATTATTCTTTAGATCTGCAGTTGATCACGGAATGGATGATAAAACAAGAAGCCTTTGATGAAAACTTGCTTGGCAAATATCAACATCGTGAAGATCATCAAGCCTTATTGATTCACTTAATCTATGATTCCATGAATCACCGAATATCCTTAGTTGACCATCGATATGAAACAATTAAACAGTTTATTCCCCACTTAATGCAGGATGAGTTATCGCTGCTTATTTTTTGTCTTTCTTCAGCCTTCTATGAAAAACATCAGTATAAATTTGCCCATCAAGTCATTCTAGAGTTACCAAGAGCACACCAAAAAAATTTCGATCACTACGTGTTAAGTTTAAGACTTAGACTCCTTTCGAGCTATAAACTTCATCATGGGGCAGAAATTATTGCCCATTATCACGAGTATACGAATCTTTTAACCAAAGAAGGATATTATCATCTGATCGAAGAAATTAGACGTGAGCATACAGAATATCTTGCATGGTATCAGCCTCCCCAGATGATCACTCATCTACTCAAAAGAAAGACAACCTATCAGACATCTCACGATTATGCTATGGCGATTTCTTTTTATCGTCATCAGTACTATCAAGAGGTAATTGACCTCGCAAGAAAACAATCTTCAAGTAGTGGATGGTCAATCCTATTACTACTCACTTATGAAAAAATGAATTTGCTAGAACCATTATCAGAGTTAATAGAAACCATGGACCAAGCATTTTTAAACCCTAGTGAAAAACTGCTCTGTCAGTACATGAAACGCAAGCATTACAGTACAAAAGACATTATGCTCAATTACTTAAGACGTGATATTCTTGATGCACAATTGGGGACTGATGATTACTTGATCATGGATTACTTGATGATGGATGCACAACATCAATTTTCAAAATCTCAGTTCTATAAAGAAGCAAATCAACTCATGGTGAATTTTCAACGACGAAACAATCAAATCAGAGTGATGGATTTTAACGATGAGGATGAAGATTAAAATACTTCATCTTTTTTACTATTTCACCCACGAAAAATTGCATAATAAAGCCATAATATTGACTATTGTCAATTTTTCCTATATACTTAACTTTGGCTAAGAAGGAGGGAACAAGCATGCGAATGAGAAAATTATTCAGCTTAGCTAAGGGCTTTTTAGTACTCTTCATGGTCGCTGCATTCTTAACAGCCTTTCACCAATGGACTTACTCAAATGTTCCCTTATTTACGCAGTATTTAATGAAGACACTTCTAGCCGTTCCAGGCATTGCTCCCGGCAATGTGTCAGTTGGGGAGGTTAACTTACCTCCATTTGTGATTACTTTTTTTGAACAAGGTAACGAAGTCATGGGCATCGTGCTCAGAATTGCGGTATCCTTGATGGTTTTACAGGTGTTTCGCTTCTCGCTTCGCTACTTAGAAATGTGGCTAAGAGGGTATTTACAAGAGCGACTTGCTGAAAAAATGCGCGTTCGTCTTTATGGACATATTCAAGATTTGAATTATGAATTCCATAATAAATCGGATAGCGGAGATCTCATTCAGCGTTGTACCACCGATATCGAAACCACCACAGGATTTCTGACCGGTCGTATGCTTGACGTTGTTCATCTAGTAGCCACACTTGTTTTTGGCGCCTATCAGTTGATTTTCATCAATCCGACCATGGTGTGGGTTTCACTAGCCATCGTGCCTTTTGTAGGGGTCTCGTCAACCATCTACTTTATCAAAATCGAGAAGATCTTTGAAGAAATTGAGAAGACTGAATCGAAGATGATGACCGTTGTGCAAGAAAACCTTTCTGGAGCCCGTGTTGTTCGTGCCTTCGCTAACGAAGTGTTTGAAATCGACAAAATGGAAACCAAGAACAGAGAATATCGCGATGCGCTCGTTAGAGCAAATAAGATCGTGGCCATCTATTGGGGTGTCATGGACTTTATTGGCATTACTCAGTATTTAGTCATTATCGCTATTGGTGTTTATGGCATCCGTAACGGAACCATGGACGCATCAGGGATTATCGCTTCACTCGCGCTTGTTGGGATGTTGATTTGGCCAGTTCGTGGGTTAGGTCGTATCATTAATGATTTCGGAAAAGCACTTGTCTCTTC
>JBBIMC010000133.1:0-4511 GCA_037444605.1 Mycoplasmatota bacterium
TATGAATCACTGTCCCTAAAATAAACGATGAAGGTAGGAAAACATTGGCTTTTTGTTTGCTGTTGATAAAGGCATAATAGAGTCCAAGGAAGACGACTTCAATGACAAATGCGACAGGGACTAACCAAGATAATGACCAACCTGTAAATAAATTAATAGCAACTGCACCATAGTAAAGACCGAAGAGTGTGATCACCACGACCAAAACGAAGGTGATGAGATCGCCATGCTTGACCTTTTGATTTAACCACTTAAGTCCATCAAAGACATAGGCAGCTGCTAAAGCGAAGAGCACACGAGGCAACACAGAAACCAAAGGATTTTGGAATGCAAAATCAAGCGGTCCTGTAGGCGCGAACGCACGGATCCATGAAGAGACACCAAAGACTAACCCTAAGATGACAGAAAGTCGTTTAGGCAACAAAAAAACGCCAACGAGCACGGGGATATGCAAAAGCGTCACAGCCACGAGTGGGGTAAGCGTAATAAAACCAACTTGGGGAACCACAGTCATCAAGATAATGATGGCAGATAGAAACCCTGTAAACACAAAATCGCGTAAACTTAAATTTTTCATTTTTTCTCCTTTTTAGGCCACAAAGGGTCCCATAAGTTACCTATAGTATAAATCAAGAATAGAAAAAATACAAGATAGATGAAAAGAAAAACCTCTGACGAGGTTATTCAGTGTAAGGTCCCCAAGGACTATTGTCTGGATCAGTATAAACGCGCTTGCCACGATTCAGTTCATCAATGGTCTTCATATCTTCTTCATCTAAGATGAGATCCGTGGCTTTAAAGTTCTCTTCAATCCGCTCTTTGGTGACTGATTTAGGAATCATTAAGATGCCATTTTTTAAGCCCCACGCGATCACCACTTGTGCGATGGTCGCTTGATGTTTTTCAGCGATGAGCTTGAGTGCATCGCCCCAAATGCCTTCAAAGACGCCACCTTTCATGAAGGGTCCGTAGGATTCAATCTGAATATGTTTGCTATCAAGATACTTCTTTAAGGGGACTTGTGATAATCCAGGGTGAAGTTCGACTTGATCAACCATCGGAACGATGGTGGCTGTTTCTAAGAGATCTTCGATGTGGTGACGTTGGAAATTAGAGATGCCGATGGCTCTCACTTTCTTTTCACGGTAAAGTTCTTCAAAGAGTGACCATGTCTGTTGATTAATCTTCTTATCGTGATTTGGCCAGTGAATTAAATAGAGATCGACATAATCTGTTTTTAACTTGGCAAGCGATTCATAAAAACTTTTGCGCATATTCTCAATCGTTGAATGACCGCGTTGCTTGGTGGTAATAAAGATCTCTTCTCTTGGAATCTTAGAATCCAAGATCGCTTGACCGACGGATTCTTCATTGCGATACATCTGCGCTGTATCGATATGTCGATAACCCACCTTTAACGCATGGTAGACCGTTTCATACGCGACGTTTCCATCAGGAACTAAGAATGTTCCTAATCCCAACTGTGGCATTTTGACGCCATTGGCTAAGGTAATGATCATGAATTTGCCTCCTTCAATGCTTGGATAATATCTGGATTTAACGTATTAAGTACGGTAAACAACATGGTTCTCGCTGCATCTAAATCTCTGACATCCATCATGGCTGCCGTAGAATGAATATAACGTGCGGGTAGACCAATCGTGGTCGCGATCACCCCTGCATTAAGTTCTAAAGCTTTTGCTGCATCCGTTCCACCTTGAGATGTGAAATATTGCATCGGAATGGCATGCTTTTTCGCAAGTTCGACGAAGAATCGCATCGTTCCTTGATGCATGACATTTCTTGGGTCATACATACGGAGTAAGAATCCTTTTCCTAGACCGGCAAGTGATTCTTTATCAAGGGCATCATTGACGGGTGATGCATCCAATGCGAGGAATAGATCTGGATTTAATAGATTCACCGATGTTTCTGCCCCTCTTAAGCCCACTTCTTCTTGAACCGTTGCCCCAACGATGAGTGTAAAAGGTAGATCGACGTCATGAAAAGCTTCAATCGTTTCTAACGCTAACCCACAGCCATAACGGTTATCAATGGACTTCGCGATCAAGCGATGGGGGTGTTTTGTGTAGGCAAATGGGTTATCGAACAAGACCATATCCCCTAAGGCGACACCAAAGGATAATGCTTCTTCCCTAGAGGAGGCACCAATATCTAAGATCAAATCACTGATTGCTAACTGTTGTTCCTTTTTTAAGTGTGGTGGAATCGCTCCGACCACGCCTTTGATGACACCAGTTTTGGTATGGACAGTCAAGACTTGAGAAATAAACACTTCACCATTCAGTCCACCTAAGTTGGTGAGTTTCAGCATGCCTTTATCGGTGATTCCTACAACCATCAAACCGACTTCATCCATATGTCCTGCCACCATGACGATAGGTGCATTTTGATCACGATGCTTTTTGACCGCGAAAATCGATCCTAATCGATCGGTAACTACCGTATACTTTGGAAATTGCTCCATAAAGGCTCGCAGATAATTTTGAACAGGTTTTTCATAACCTGAGGTTGCCTGGATATTAAAGAGATCAAGATAGAGTTGACGAATCATGTTTGCATTTCCCCCTTAGTTGGTAAATTGGGCCAAAAGCTCGTTTCTTTTCTTCATATTCTGTCATATAAGGTGTGACGGGTAAATCAAGATTAATATCGATGATAGCAAATCCATGATCCAATGTATCTTTACTATCGATGAAAAAATCATAGTGATCGGTGCGTAATTGAAGGATACCATCAGTTTTTAGGAGTGTTTGATAGATATTCACAAACTTTTCTGCACTGAGTCGTCGTTTATGATGTTTCGTCTTGGGCCAGGGATCTGAAAAGTTCAGGTAAATCATATCGAGAGATTTGGGTTCAAAAAGTTCTTCAAGGTTGATTGCATCAATATTGAGAATATAAAGGTTTGAAAGATCAAGTGAGATCTTCTTTTCCGCAATTCGGTAACAGACATCGATATCTTTTTCGATCGCGACAAATTGAATCTCAGGATAATCTTTGGCAAGCGCCGTGATAAACTGGCCTTTACCCGAACCAATCTCAACATGAATCTTACGAGTCATATCAAGCGGGACCTTTTTTATTTCAAACTGGACACCCATCGTGATCATGATGTCTTCAGTTGCATGTTTGATATGTCGTTGTCTCAAAAAACGTCACCCCTAAACTATAAAAAGCGGTATTATCTACCACTTTTATTGTTGTTAAACGGTTTTTCCTAACCCCTCGGTGATGAGAAAGTCAGCAATGGCAATCATGGCCTTTTCTGCGTCAGGTCCACTGATATGAACCCTCACCGTTTCTCCCTTATAAATTCCTAAAGACATCAGTCCCATTATCGATTTAAGGTTAACGGTTTTTCCCATGGCGGTTAAATCGATATCTGACTGAAAAGACATCGCGAGATTAACTAAACGTGTGGCTGGTCTTGCATGAATGCCATATTCAGAAGTGATGTGGAAATTTTGTTCCATTAGAGTCCCTCTTTCTGTCTTTCACTTAGGTAGGAAAGAACGTCTTTTGTATGATGTTTAATGAGTAAGGTTAATTCCTTCCCTTTCAAAAAGGCTGGAATGCCTAAATTCTTGAGTGAGTTTGCGTTGATTTCTTTAGCATTGATGACGTGCATCTTGATGCGTTGGTGTTCTCTTTTGGGATCACGGATATTATCTATCCCACCTAAACTGGTTAATAACGCATTAAAGTCAAGTGCAGGTAACTTTTTTGCTTCTTTTTTCTTAAGAAGAATGAATGTCAAAACCAGTGCTAAAACGAGGAATAGGCCAACGCCTATCATGATATAGAAGGTATATGTGAATGTCGAAAGATAGATCATTGTTTTCCTCCACAATCATTATAATGATTTTTTCCTCATTTTTCAATCATTTGATAAACATTGCGTCGCCAAAGGAAAAGAAACGGTACCCTTTTTCCACAGCGGTTTTATACGCCTCTAAGATGAACTCTCTACCTGCAAGGGCACTGACGAGCATGATCAGAGTCGATTTCGGTAAATGAAAGTTGGTAATGAGCTTATCCACCACCTTGAAGGTATACCCTGGGTAGATGAAAATCGATGTTTCAAAGGTTCCAGGATGAAATCCATCTTGATAATTGCTTTCCAATGTTCTGATGGATGTTGTTCCTACACAGACGATGTTTTTCTTCATTTTCATCGCGAGATTAAGTCGAGTTGCACTTTCCTTAGAGATGGTGTAGGTTTCTTCATGCATGGGGTGCTCTAAAATATTTTCTGTTTGAACAGGTTTGAACGTTCCTAAACCTACATGAAGCGTAATGGGGATAATCTCTATCCCTTTCGCTTTTATTCTCTCTAAAAGTTCTTTGGTGAAATGAAGACCCGCTGTTGGTGCTGCAGCACTCCCTGGATCTTTCGCATAAACCGTTTGATAACGATCTTTATCAAAGAGTTTTTCAGTGATATAAGGGGGAAGTGGCATGCTGCCAAGACGTTCTAAGACTTCGAT
>JBBIMC010000134.1:0-4483 GCA_037444605.1 Mycoplasmatota bacterium
AATATCGGTGAGACAAAAAGGAATCTGTTTATTTTCAATTTTTTCCATGAGCAATGCTTTTTGGGTTTCAATAATACTTTGGATTTCTGATGAATAACACATCGAATCTTGATGGGCATGATATTCTTTTTCATCGAGCAGGATATAATGACCATCAGGATAAACCTTAATATCTAAATCATAATCGATGTATTTAACCGCTTCCCCATCATAGAGATAGGGTGAGGATAGATTGCAATAAAAATAGACGCCATCTTTCTTTAACATCCCAATGATGTTGAACCACAAATCGCTATAGAAATAACAGATTGCAGGTTCTTTCGTATGCCAGCTTCGTCCATCGGCTTCAATCACCTTGGTGTGATTGTTTGCCGTGATGAGCACATGTTGATCTTGATATAATACCATGGATTTTTTCCAGACTCGGTGCAGCTTTTTGTTATGCTTGTAGCTGTGTATGGTCACAGTCATACCCGTTGATAATTTCATAAAACCACCTCAAATGATTGTCCATATTATATCATATAACGTGGTTGTATAGGTTATATTTGCCGATAAATATTATGAATTTACTCGTGTCAATAAATCTTGAAGATGAGTAATGATTTGATTGAGTGTATTCTTTATGGGGGTGGAATGGTTTGAAAAGTTCACCAATTGATGAACAAGCTCTTCAAATTGATTAGGGAGAAATTTTTCATTTTTCAGATGTTCAACCATTCGTTTTTCACCAGGATGAAGCATCTTATTGATAGCGAAAAGAATATCAAAATACGTCGCTAAAAACTCTGTAATGCGATGATTCACGGAAACATAATCACCTCGATGAAATGCTTTAATAATCTGCTTATCGAAGGAGGGAAACGTTCCAGTAAGCAACGGCATACCGTGTTCAATGATCCGCTTTGTTAAGCGATCAGGATAGTCAAAATGATATCTTTTTTGAATCTTTGAATACACTTGATTTTGCTCAAAGAGAACCTTTGAATGGATAAGACTATACCACATACATGTTGTGTAAGCGTTGGATGGAAGGTGTTCATAGGCGACTCGGTTAATGTGATGGACGAAAGACTTTAGGTCACGATAAATAATTTCTAAAACAGTACCATCGTTCAAGATAACATCATCTTCTTCTTCCCAATATTGATTGGCAATCTCCATATGTGAGCAATAAGGTTTCAGGATATTTTTTCGTAATTCAGGATTTATTCTTTCACTAAGATAAACATATAAATCAATATCTGAAGATAGATCTGCTTTACCTGAAGCTTGTGATCCCCCTAAGACGATGGCTTCCACTTCTTTACATGTTATCAATTGATCGATAATTGGTTGTATCGTGTTCATCAAAAATCACCTCAAAAATATTGTAACACGGTCTTTATTAAGATTGACAAAAAGGAGGGAAGTCAGTATGCTTAAAGTGGAGGATCGTTATGGAAACTATCGTATTTATCGATCGACAAATGATGCATGATTGGTTGTTAATTCATCACGCACATCATCAAGGGATTTGGATCCAGTTTGATAAAACCAAGAAATCTTCGTCTTTAACTGCTGAGGAAGCTTTAGATGAAGCACTTTGTTTTGGATGGATTGATGGTCAGATAAGACGCATGGATGATCAGTTTTACATGAAATATTTTGCCAAAAGAACTGTAAAAAGCATCTGGTCGACAAAAAACAAAAAATCCATTGAAAGATTATTAAAACAAGGGAAGATGATGTCAGCAGGGTTAGCCGCTGTTCAATCTGCAAAATCTGATGGACGATGGGATAAAGCCGATCAGGATCCCCTAGATTACTCGATAAAAGATTTCATAACGCTTCTTTCGTGTGATTCGTTAGCGCTTGAGAACTATTTAAAGATGTCTCCATCTATCCAAAAAACCTATGCCATCAGTTATTATGTGTTAAAAAAAGATGAAACAAGAAAAAAACGTCTATCGATTATCATCGATAGACTAAAACAGAATCTAAAACCCATGTAAAAGAGCGAGTCTCTTTTATTTTTTTAGGTTTAGAATTAAGTCGTAAAGTTGTTCTCTAACGGGTGTAAATCGCTTCTTGTCATTTAAATTTGACATCATGATCAAGCCAACATGTTGATCGACAAAGTAGGTATTCATCGCTTGAACACCCGGTCCTCCACCCGCATGATAAATCAGATGTTGAGGTGGGTTCATTTCATCAAGAATAGCTAAGAATAATCCATATCCCGAGGCATTACTCTCATCGATTTCAAAATGACGCGTTTGCATTAAATCGATGGTCGCTTTATCGAGTAGTTGATGATTCAAGATCGATCGATTCCAAATGAGTAAGTCCTCGATGGATGAATAAAGACCTCCTCCACCCCCTGCAATCCGCATATCAACAGCATAGGCATCAAAAACCTCACTGTCTTTACCATCATACGCTTTTGCTATATCATAGATATTCCCATCATCAAATCCTGTATTGATCATGTTTATGGGTAGAAAGATTGATTCACGCATGAAAACATCATATGGTTTATGACTAACAAGTTCGATGATCTTCGTTAAAAAGATATATCCCGAGCCTGAATACTCAAATGTTGATCCGGGTTGAAATCGTAATGGATAAGGATCAATAATAGACTCAATCATTGCCATGTAAAAATCCGGTTCGTCTTTTAGCATTGAATAATCACCATCCACTGGATAGTTAGCGATGCCACTGGTATGCGTCAGTAAATGATGAATCGTGATTAGTTTACCGAAGCGGTATTCAGGAAAAAATGTGTCGATGGTTTGATGTAGTGAGAGCATCCCTTGATTGACGAGTAACATAATACCTGCAGCGGTCATCTGCTTTGTAATCGATCCAATCCTCATTTTTGTGTCTGCGAGAAAGGGAATTTTCTGATCAATGTTTGCATACCCATGAGATTCATTTGCTAGAATGACATCATCAGAGTAGATTAATACTGATCCATTGAAATGATTCTTAATCAAAATATCCTTAATGTTCATATGATCAATCTCCTTCGTTATATGCGTATTCAGAAGGTGTCTATTAGTCTTATTCTATCATTTTATGCATCGGTGATTCGTTTTTTTAAAAGATTATCGCTTAATAGCGTCAATATAGAAAATAAGAGGTACACCTTTCCCATCTAACCCAGGGAAATTTTCTAGCATATTCTCATTACCTTCCTCAAAAACCAAAATGCTCAATTTTGCATCGATAAGACCTTGAATTATCTCAGTAAACGTATGAGAAAATGAGACAAAAGGACTGGATTTATAATGTTGTTGATTCATGTAATACATACCATCGGTATCAACAAATGGTTCTTTTCTAAAATAGGAGTGTACGAGTTTATATGGATTTTCTTCATCATATCCCTCCTCCCCTTCAAAGGCGAACATACCGGTAATGGGATGCCCATCGAGAAGGTAAAAATGTCCTTGAGGTTTTAATAGGTTAAAAACAATGTTAAACAATCGTGAAAGATCATCGAACCATGGTATCGCACCTATCATGATAAAAATATCATCAAATGTGTTGTGATAGGTTTCATCAATCTCATATAAATTAGTTTGAACAAATTTCGCATTTAGCTGAAGCAACTTTGCCGTCTGATTAGCATCCCTAATCATTGAATCTGAAATATCAAATCCTGTTGCCTGGTCAGCATGGTATGTCATCAATATCGCCATGATCTCACGACCATTATTACACGCTAACTGAGCAACATGATGTCCCTTAAAATCCTTAGTGTCAAGATGCTTCATCAGTCGCTGTGTCAAAAATTGACGAGGATTTTCTAAGAGCCTTTTAGCAATATTTTTATAACTTGATGGAGCTTTCGCATAGGCTTCATTCCAGGCGTTTTGATTTAGTTTAGGAAAGTGGAGATGATATACATCGATTTGATGTAATGAAATTTGCTGGGTATCACGATGATAAAGCACTCTTATCTCATAATCCATAGACATCAAGTCATCCCAGGGAACATCAAGGACACTGTGAAATGAAAACAAACAAACACCTGGGTTTACATGTCTGATATCGATAAGAGCGTCAACATAGTCAATGATCCATTGTTCTTTATCAGAAGTTATATCAAGTTGAAAATTATCCATTTCATGTCCGATTGAGGGCTTCATTAAGGGCTTAATGTGCAATTCAGGGTGTAATAGAGTCTCCTTAAGTGCCTTAATATTTTTTATGATAAATCGTTCTTTCGTCATTTGCTTGGTCTCCAAAAGTCATTATTTTGATGGGTCTTCAATGATATGATGCATCATCCAGTGATACTTTTCAATGTATCCTAGTTTTTTTGCAATATGTTTAGAGATATCGTTGGCTGCATCCCAAATAGGTCTATACCCACGATGGATGGTTTCAATTAAAAATGTAGATACTAATGTTGTTCCAATCCCTTGTAGGCGGTACTTTTGATAGGATTCGTAACCCACGCGATAAGAAACTTCGATTTCTTTGGATGAAC
>JBBIMC010000135.1:0-3095 GCA_037444605.1 Mycoplasmatota bacterium
CCTCCAATTTTTTAAAGGTCATTTGATGATTTACCCTCTAATTTTTTAAAGAGCCTTTTTGTTAGACAAAGTTTTTGATTTGATCGAGATGATACTTGTAGTATAAGCTTGGAAAGTACGGATCCCCGTAGAGAAGAATCGCTTTTGCAGATGAGGGATGCAATCCAACATTAATCGTGGATATAATCCCACCATTATGATTGACAAAGACGATTTCTTTGATCTGTTCTTTCGTTTGATCATTGAGTTGATCGATATAGCGGACCTGTGTGATCATCATACGATCGATTTTTCGCTGTTCATTAAGTTCTTGTTGCTGAATGCGTGCGATATCATGATCCACTTCATCGAGATAAAACTCTTTGATGTGATCTTGGATGAGTACGACAACCTCAAGGACATAACGTTTGAGCAAGCGATTTTTTATTTCATCTTTCGTCACTTTATAAAAGGTAGTATGCTTCTTATCCAACATTAAGCGGGTAAATCCCATCTGACGCAATTTTTGTTCCAAAAGTTCAGGGGTTGACGCGTGATGAATGGGTAAGGGCTCACCTTGAAAGTGTCTGATTTTCACCAAATAAGAAAGATGGGTAATACGATCAAACGCTGTTTTATAGAGTGAAACAACGATGATCATAAGAAGTAAAATCCCAAAGTAGATGACATACTGAATATTACCATCAGTAATTCTCGTACTAGCGAGGATCATCCCAACCACTGCACCTGAAACAAGCACAATGAACGTGATGAATAAAAGGAGAAATTGACGGTTAATCTTAGCGACATCACTCATGTCAATGCCACCACGGAAAATATATAGGACATGATGAGCACAATAAATGATGCGAGTAAGATTTCAAAAAAGATGGTTGTCTTAACTTTACCTGTCTTATCCTCTTTATAATCTTTAAATTGGGGATATTCCTTGCGAAACTGAGGGTTAACGATCACGCGAGCGACATAGCGAATACCATGAAATATTTCATAGGCTGCCGTAATCGCCACCACCGATGGCAAGAAGAGTATGATGCCTACGACAAACAGTGCATTCGATACATTTTCTGCCGTAAAACTAAAGCGGTATACCGCAACATGAACAAGGAAAGCAAGTGCAAGCATGCTCAGATAGAGCAAGATCAACCGTACGATCTTCATTTATTGTTGATTTGAGCTTGATAACGTTCAAATTCTTCGGTGTTGCAGAGCACAAAGTGTCCTGGTTCTACTTCACGAAGGGTAGGGCTTTCCTTGGAATAATCATGATGTTCTGCAGGGTTGTAACGCACTGTCCGTCCACGACGCTTTTCATATTCGGGGTCAGGAAGTGGAATCGAATCCATCAATGAAAGGGTATAGGGGTGAAGTGGGTTATTAAAGACTAATTCTTTTTCACCCATTTCAACGATATGACCATAATACATGACAGCTAAACGATCGCTAAAGTACTTAACGACAGATAAGTCATGGGCAATGAACATGATGGTAATCCCTTTGGTTTCACGAAGTTCATTAAGTAAGTTGATAATTTGGGCACGAATGGATACGTCAAGTGATGAGATGGGTTCATCGGCAATGATGAATGAAGGTTCAACCACGAGTGCACGTGCAATCCCGATACGTTGACGCTGTCCACCAGAGAATTCATGGGGGTAGCGGCTCGCGTGTTCAGGGACAAGATTGACGGTCTTTAACGCTTGGTTTACACGTTCTTCGATTTCTTTTTCATTCTTAACGCCATTGATTCTTAACCCTTCAGCAATGATTTCCTTGACGGTCATTCTTGGGTTAAGTGATGCGATAGGATCTTGGAAAATCATCTGCATACGGCGCATTAAAAGACGATTCTTATGCGTTAAACTGTAACGTAAATTATCGATATCTTGTTTCTTGCGGAGCGTGCTCAATTTGAGTTCTTTTTCATACTTTTTGAGCTCTTCATTTAATTCATTTAACTTAACTTTTTCTAATCTTACCTGTTCTTTGTCGCCAGATTGAACGGCACGATCGAGGTAATCTTTTTGTTTATCAACTTTAGCTTTGTACGTTTGAATGGCTTCGGTCGTCTCTTTATCATAGCGAACATACTTTTCTAAGATTTGTTGATATTGAGGGAAGGTTTCAAGTTGATTTTTAGCTTTCATGCCTTCCACATCTTTGATCGTTTCAAATCGGCGATCACGCTTCGCTTGACGATAGATTTCTTGAGCATCTTTTGCTTCATCGCTGTAGCGTTTGAGCATCGCTTCTTGACGAGAGGCGAAATCTTCTTGAGAGATGCGTCCGCCATCTAAAAGTTCTTTGAGCTCTGCTGTTTCACGAAGTTTTCCTTCGTTGATTTGGTCCATCTTAAGCTGAAAAGCCTCTTTGGCAGCTTTTACGTCACTGACAATACGCGTGCCATGAAAATAGACTTCCCCGCCTGAAGATTGATAAAGTTTGATAATGGTACGACCGGTGGTTGTTTTGCCACATCCAGATTCACCTACAAGGGAAAATACTTCCCCTTTGTAGATAGAAAATGAGATGTCATCAACGGCTTTGTTGACGAGTTTGTTACGTCCAGATCCGGACTTAAAGTATTGTTTTAGGCCAACGACCTTTAATATTTCTTCACGTTCTGTGTTCACTTTTTCTCACCTTCACTTTCTGGTTTGATTCTGTGAGCACTCTTCAAGCGGTTCTCAATGACAACGCCTTCTTTAAGCTCTTGTTTATATCGTGCAACACGTTCTTGGAGAATCTTTGGCATTTCAATTGCTGGTGCATCTGGGTGAAGTAACCAGGTTGCCGCATAATGCGTATCACTGACCTTAAAGAATGGAGGTTGTTCTTCGAAATCGATCTTTAAGGCAAATTGGTTACGATCCGCGAATGCATCTCCTTTGGGAGGGAAAAGCATGTCTGGAGGTGTACCAAGAATGGATAATAACTTATCTTTGGTATCAAGGTCGGGGACACTCGATAACAATGCCCATGTGTAGGGGTGTTTAGGTTCGTAGAAAATATCATGGAGAGTTCCATATTCAACGATTTTACCCGCATACATGACTGCGACACGATCCGCCATATTCGCGACGACACCAAGGTCGTGC
>JBBIMC010000135.1:3144-4410 GCA_037444605.1 Mycoplasmatota bacterium
TACGTCAAGTGCGGTTGTGGGTTCATCACAAATCAAGAGTTCTGGATTTGCCGTGAGGGCAATCGCAATAACGATACGCTGTCTCATCCCACCAGAAAATTGGAATGGATACATGTTGAAGCGTTTTTCTGGTTCAGGAATACCGACTTCTTGCATGATGCTGATTGCCTTTTCATACGCTTCACGTTTTGTTACTTTAAAGCGACGTGTATAGGCTTCATGATTATCACTAATCTTGGTGCGCAATTCTTCAAGTTCTTTCATACCACGAAGATAAGCGGGATCACTCTTTTGCATTTGTGAAATCTGTTGTTTCTTCTGATTGTACTCCTGTTGCAGAGCTGCAAATGCTTGATTCTTTTCTGCCGTAATGGCAGCTTTTTCTTGTGCGATTTGAGCTTTTGCTTCTGCTTTTTTCGCTAAGTAACGTTTTTTAAGATCAGGAAGTTTGCTCTTAAATCCTTCAATTAAGGTCGTAGTATGCTTCTTATAATTGGCGATTTTTTCTTTCTTTTGGTCACGACTTAAATCACCATCCATGTTGGTTTCATAGATTTTATTCTTTAAATCTTTTTTGGCGAGTTCAATACGTGTGACCATATTGAGATAATCATGATACTCGTTGTGGAAAAGATCTTTAAAACGACCTTTCATTCTATCGCCATTGACGAGCATCGCTTCAGTAATCTGCTTACCAATCTTCATAATGGGATTCAAACTCGAGAGTGGATCTTGGAAGATCATCCCAATTTTATTCCCACGAATGAGATGGAAGTTATCTTCTGATAATTTGGTTAAATCTTGATTACGGTAAAGAATTTCACCATCATCCACGATAGCATTGCGCGCGAGAATGCCCATGATGGCACGGTTGGTTACGGATTTACCAGACCCTGATTCCCCAACGATCGCTAGGGTTTCACCCTTGTAGAGATCAAAGGAAACGTCACGAACGGCACGAACCAATCCGTTAGGTGTCTTAAATGATACCGTAAGATTCTTAACTTCTAATATTCTTTCTTTATTCATGGTTAGCTACCTCTTAATTGTGGATTAAGCGCGTCGCGCAACGCGTTACCAAACATGTTGAATGTAATCATAAGGATGGATGTAATAATGGTTGGGAAGATGACTAACCAAAGGTTACCCGCAAAAATCTGTTGTTGACCATCATTTAAAATTACCCCAATTGAAGTCCCTGTTAAGGAGATTGGCCCGATCTTTAGCGCTTGACCGTTACCGATACCAAAGCCCAAGAAAGAAAGG
>JBBIMC010000136.1:0-4384 GCA_037444605.1 Mycoplasmatota bacterium
CATTATGATAATGCAGTGTTTGAATACTTTATCCCTAAAAAATAAGGTACTGGAGCCCAGTACCTTTTTTCATTAATCCATATCTACATCAAAGTTTTCTAGCAGTGAATCTTTAGCAACCACTGGATCACCATGTTTAGTGAAGAACATCGTGATAAATGCTAAAGCGACGAAGACGGTTGCATAGGGGAAGAGCACCTTTTGATGAATCATATCCATCAGGAATCCAGAGAGAATTGGTGTCAATATTTGCGCAGCCATCGAGAATGAATAATAATATCCGGTGTATTTACCAACATTCGATCCCTTTGCCAGTTCGACTACCATCGGATAAGAGTTCACATTAATCGTTGCCCAACCAATGCCGGTGAGACCAAAGACGATGAACATTACCCATCCGGTATCTTTGGTGAGGAAGAAGACACTGCCAAAACAAAGGGTTAATAGTACGATACCCGCTAAAATCGTCTTTCTTCGACCAAATTTAGTGGATAAAATCCCAATGGGAATAAAGGCGATGATCGCAGTGACATTCGCAACGAGTAAAGGTAGTGTAAATGATGGGAGTTGCAAGATTTTAGGTGCATAATCCGATACTTTAGTCATGACCGCATTATAGCCCATAAACCAGAGGAACACGGAGAAAAGAATTAAGTACAAGGAAAGTTTCTTATCTTTAGGAAGTTCATGCATATCATGGACTTCTTTGTCATCTTCCGTAAGTTTCCATTTCTTATCATCTGCTTCTCTTTCTTTCACAAGCTTAGGTTCATTGACCTTTAAAAGGAAGAACGCCAGCACGAGGAGCATGATGATGCCGACACTGACAAATGCCATCGTATAGTGAACATAGGAGCGTCCGCCTAATCCAAAAACTGTGAGTAAGATGAGTGATGTGACACCCGCTGCAGCACCCATGAGATTGATAATCGCATTGGCTTTGGAGCGTAAAGGCTTCATCGTCACGTCAGGCATCAATGATACTGCAGGGGAACGATAGGTTGACATCGCGATGAGTGCGATAAGAAGCATAAAGACAAACGCAATGAAATTCCCTGGGGATTCAACAGTAATCATCCAGGCAAGTTCACTCAGATACTGATGATAATAACCATCTAAGTAAGACAGTTCAATCGCATCCAGTGTCGTCGTTAAGCCGTTGTCATTGAGAAGCTCTGTCATTGGATCAAAAATCGATTGTTCGAAACGGTCAAATTGCTTTTGAGTGATGACTCCATCATCAAGCATCTCTTGACGCTCAAGTCGCATATCCACCGTGAGTCCAAGCCAGAAGATGGGTTGTTCTCTCACATTATCGGATGAATCGACGATCAGTTCGTATTGTTGAATGATGTTTGATTCTTCGATTTTAGAAGTTTGAATATTATCCATGAAGGATAATGCCATGAAGGCAAATGCTGCGACAATCGTTCCATAGATGATATATGGAGTTCGTCTACCCTTCTTATTATTTGTGCGGTCTGAGATCGCACCAAAGAGGGGTAACATAAATAATGCAAGGACATTATCAAGTGCCATCACAACCCCTGACCAGGTTTGATTTAGCCCAAACTTGTCAATAAGAATTTTGGTGATAATCGAATCATATGTCTGCCAAAAAATGGTAATGATAAAAAAGGCGAGACCTACATAAAACGTCTTTTTATAATCGAGTTTCATACCTTCACCTGTCTTTTGAGATTAGCATTACGCTTGAGACCATTATAACATGATGAAAGATATTTGATATCAGTGTCTATCATTTTTTTCATCGCGTAAAAAAAAGGATGCCCGAAGACATCCTTTAAAAATCGAATTATGCAACTGCTTCAAAGCCTACACATAATGCTTTTTGATTGATGGGTAGCATATGACTTTTCTTTTCGCCTAAAAAATGTTTGAGCGAATCGATGATGACATCTTCTTTAAAGATATCCACTTTTTTCAAATAAGCACCTAACATGACCATGTTGGCTACTTGTGGCTTCTCTAAAGATTGTGCGAGTTCTGTCATCGGGACGCCATAGATATGAATGGCTTCTTTTTCAAGATGAGCTTTAATCAGGGAAGAATTATAGAAGATATTTCCCCTTCTTTAATCTTGTCCATGAATTTCTGCATCGATGGCTCGTTGAAAATGAGCAAGTCATCCGCATTTTTAAAGACGGGTGAATGGATGGGTTTATCACTGATGACAACCGAACAATTGGCGGTTCCCCCACGTGTTTCGGGTCCATAGGTAGGCACCCACAAACTGTAAAGGCCTTGTTTATTCGCTGCATAGGCGAGAAGTTGTCCTGTTAGCATCACACCTTGACCACCAAATCCTGCGATACGAATGTTTCTAATCATGATTTTCCACATCCTTATAAACACCTAAAGGATAGACGGGTAGCATATTTTCTTTTGCCCAATCCATCGCTTCACGTGGCTTCATTCCCCAGTTTACTGGGCAAGTTGAGATGACTTCAACCATCGTGAATCCTCGACCTTCGAGCTGGTAGGTAAAAGCTTTTTTAATCGCTTTTTTCGCTTTACGAATATTAGGAATATCATGCAGGGATACACGTTCAACATAAGCTGCCCCGGTAATTTGGCCAAAAATTTCCGAAATTTTTAAAGGAGCACCATGCATCTGACGATTTCTACCTTCTTGAGAGGTGGTTGTGTGTTGTCCGATCAATGTGGTCGGAGCCATCTGTCCACCTGTCATCCCGTAAGTCGCATTATTTGCGACAATCGCTGTGATCAATTCACCACGATTAGCCGCATGAATCGCTTCAGCAATCCCAATCGATCCAAAGTCACCATCACCTTGATAGGTATAAACGATACGATCAGGTAAAACACGCTTGATCCCGGTCGCGGTTGCACATGCACGACCATGAGGTGCCTGTTGGAAATCGGTATTGATATAATCATAAGAGAAGACAGAACATCCAACAGAAGCAATCACTACGGATTTTCCTAAAAGATTTAATTCTTCTAATACTTCAGCAACGAGTTTGTGAAGAATACCATGGGTGCATCCTGGACAATAGTGGGTATGGGCTTCAGTCAGTCCATGACTACGTTCATAACGAATCATGATTCCACCACCTTTTCATTGAAATGGAGAATCGCTTCAACGATTTCTTCGGGTTCAGGAACGACACCACCGGTACGTCCATAGAAAGCAATCGGAAGTTTTCCCTTGTTAACAATCTTGACATCATCGATCATTTGTCCCATACTCATTTCCGTGACAAGAATCCCTTTGCACGTTTTTGGAATATGTTCAAAAGCCTTTTTAGGGAATGGCCACAATGAAATGGGTCGAATCATTCCCACGTTGATTCCTTGATCATGAAGGGTTTCAATCGCTGAGCGACAGATCCGAGCCGATGTCCCATAAGCAACGATGACATACTCAGCATTTTCCATATTGGTGAGTTCAAAACGCACTTCGTTTTTTTCAACTTCACGATACTTCGCTTGAAGTTCTAGATTATGATTTTCTAATTGGATAGGATCCAAGAATACCGAGGTAATGATGTTTCTTCCCTCGTGATAATCCGTTCCAGTTGTAACATATGTTTTTGGCTTTATTTCGCGCTTTTTCGCTGGTTTATCCATATCGACAGATTCCATCATTTGACCGATTAAGCCATCCGCTAAAATCATGACTGGATTACGATACTGATCAGCAATATCAAACGCTTCTTTCATTAAATCGACCGTTTCTTGAATCGATTCTGGCGCGAAAACAATGACATGGTAATCGCCATTTCCACCCCCACGTGTGGCTTGAAAATAATCAGCTTGAGAAGGTTGAATACCCCCTAAACCAGGACCACCACGCATAATCGAAACGATGACACAGGGAAGTTGAGCACCGGCCATATAACTGATGCCTTCCTGTTTTAACGCAATCCCCACAGAGGATGATGATGTCATCACTCTTGCACCTGTCCCTGCTGCTCCATAGACCATATTGATTGCTGCAACTTCGGATTCCGCTTGGACAAATGCTTTTCCGTGTTCAACCAGTAGTTTTGATAAATATTCGGGAATTTCATTTTGAGGAGTAATGGGATAACCAAAGAATGCATCGCACCCTGCTGCCACAGCTGCGCGTGCAATCGCTTCGTTCCCCTTGATGAGTACTTTGCTCACGCTTCTCTAACCTCCTCTACTTTAATCACTGAATCTGGACAAACAATGGCACATTGAGCGCAGGCAATACATTTATCCATATCGGTGACAGATATTAAATTATATCCGCTCTGATTAATTCGTTCTTTGTCTAAATAAAGAATATCGACTGGGCAAAAAGTGACACAGAGTTCGCACCCTTTGCATGATTCGTTGTCGAATGTCAATCTTCCTTTTCTCACACCCTCAC
>JBBIMC010000137.1:0-1248 GCA_037444605.1 Mycoplasmatota bacterium
ACCACTGATGCCAAGATTAATGATCAATTTGGGCTTAACCGTACGTCCAGAGAGTCCAATTTGATGTTTCGCATCAAACCAACCATTTTCAATCAGTGGACGGGTACAAGCCACTTGTGCATCAAGTTTCTTAACTAAGGGTTCGATCAAGGCTAAGTCTTTTTCCTTTTTAAATGCTCGTCCAACGGCGATAATGACATCCGCTTCAGAAATATCTTTGACTTGAGGTTTATCTAAACGACTGATTAGATGAATGCGATCGGGAAGATCAATCCCTTCAATCGATTCATGTGAGATTGTGCCATGGGGGATTTCCTTTTCAGGTAGCTTAAACATTTTATAACGGATGGTTGCGAGTTGAGGACGATGGTTGGGTGTGTTGATCTTCGCCATGATATTTCCCCCAAAAGCGGGTCTAATTTGCAGAAGATCACCATCTTCTTTAATATCAAGCATGGTACAATCAGCGGTTAATCCTGTTTTTAATCGAGCAGCGATTCGTGGTGCGAATGATCTTCCAAATGGCGTTGACCCTAAAAGAATCACGTTATTCTGATACTTTTTGAAAAAGGACTCTACTACGCGAGAATAACGTTCAACATTGAATGTCTCAAGCGCTTCATGATCATAGACAAAGACTTTGTCGACCCCATACGTTAACACTTGTTCTGCAATATGGGCTACACGATAGCCCACAAGTAAAGCATAAACGGGTTCTTTTGTCTTTTTTGCGAGTTCTTTTGCTTTACCAATGAGTTCAAAGGAGACGTTGTGAGCGACTTGTTGATGGTGCTCAATATAGACGGTAATGCCTGAATATTTACTTTTGTCGACAGAAGGTTTGACGGTTTCGACGAATTCACAAACCCCTTCGGGTCCCTTTTTCACGCAGACTTTGCAGATCTTGCAAGATGCGTTGATGGAAAGATACGCATCTTGATAATCAAATGCGTTAAACGGACATAGATCGATCAGTTTTTTCGCAACCTCTGGGGTTACTTTGTTGTTGTTGACTTTAATGTATGCCATATGTATTCACCTAAAGATAACGATTATCTTTTAAGACAGCAAAAAATGCGTCGGCTAGATCACGTTTCGTTCCACGAATAAGTTTCGTCTCTGTTCGTTTTTGGGGTGGAAAGATTTCATCAACCTGGGTGGGTGATCCAGATAGACCATAATGTTCAGGATTTTGATCGTCAAGATCCTTAAGGGAGACGATTTTAATCAAAGTATCCTTCATGAGCC
>JBBIMC010000137.1:1258-4368 GCA_037444605.1 Mycoplasmatota bacterium
TCTCTTAAAAGAAGGAAGTCTAGGTGTGTTCATCCCCTTATCAATCGTGAGTAAACACGGCGTATCAATCTCAATGATTTCTTCATACTCATCAAATACCGATCGTACGATCAATGAATGTTCTTTAATTTCAATAATTTCTTTGACATATGGGGTATGAGGAATTCCTAAAAATTCCGCGATTTCTGGTCCTACTTGAGCGGTATCGCCATCGGTCGTTTGCTTGCCACAAATAATGACATCATAAGATCCGATATGTGTGATGAGTTGACTTAACGTATATGAGGTGGCCAAAACATCGGCGCCAGCAAAGCGGCGATCGCTGATCAATGTCCCAGCATCGGCTCCCATATAGATGGCTTCATAAAGAACCTGACTTGCTGCGGGAGGTCCCATCGAAATGGCATGAACAAACGACTCAGAGGAACGTTCTTTGAGTTCGAACGACGCTTCAAGTGCATAGAGATCATAAGGATTCATTTTGACATTGTTCCCATCTCTGATGAGTACCCCAGTTTTGGGGTCCACTTGAACATTAGATGATGCAGGAACTTGTTTGATACATGTGATAATTTTCATAAGTAAACCTCTAGATGAAAGAATGTCTCACTATAAACTTATCATAGATAACGAAACTTGAATAGAGTTTCCAAGATTTGCCCTTTATTTTTTCAAGTTTAGGAAAATATGTTCGTGCAAAAAAGAAAAAAGCCAATGCGGCTTTTATTCCATCATTTTCTTAATTCGATCAAAGACATCTTTTTTAAAGCGGTCAATATAGGCTGTGGTATAGTTTGTGATATCGAGTGAGTCATTTTCAATGAGAGGTGTTAAGTCCATCGCGTTAATGATCTGATCTGCGCGATCTACTTTATGTGCAATCGCATAGGTGGCATTGGCTGCTCTTCGACCGATGGTGGCTACATCGTAACGTTTACCCCCAATGATCTGAGAATCAAAGACTTCCACGAGTGCTTGAGCTAGATTGGGATGACCAGAGACATCAAATTGAACCTTTTCTTCATCAAGCATCCAGTCAAGATCACGCCACACTTCACAGCCATAGACTTTCTTAGGACGAAGATTTTTAGGAATTCGTCTTAATGCTTTAATCACTTTGGTGGTGACTCCGATGTGCGTATCGTGTTTATCGGCAAGATTATGGGTATATAGGATCTCGGGTTGAGCGAGTAAAAGCATTCTTTCTAAATCATCGATGACGACTTCATTCTTAGGATCTTTGGTTTCTTTGCTGGTGTATTCCAATAAGGCTAGTGCTCCAAATTCACCGATCATGGCTGCTTTCTTCTGTTCGAGGCGTCTGACTTCAATCATTTGTTCATCCGTATAATCTTTGTAGATCCCATCGCGAGCGGATCCACTTCCGTTAGTCACAACCACACCTAAAAACCATGCATCTTCTTTGCCTAAGCATTGTAAAATGCCATCATACGCCATGATTTCAATATCATCTTGATGGGCTGCAATCGACATATGTGTTGTCCGTTTAATCGCCTCATCGAGCGGTTTATTATCTGGTATGTACCATGATGCTTGAACTTTATTCAGTTTCATAATATCCCTCACTTCTTGATTTCTGGTAGGCTAGCCGCAGCGATTGACTGACCCACTCTTCGATTATTTTCATCAGGTAGCACGATCTTGATGGATTGTGCGAGTTCTGGAAATTCATCACTTAAGATACGATTAGCCACATCGAGCATGATTTCGCCACCCTTTCCAGAGGTGACACGACCGAGGATTAATACGACATGGATTTTATAAAACATGCTATAGTAGGCAACCCCATAGGCTAAATAAGCACCCATGGTTTGGTATATTTCTTCTGCTTTAGGATCGCCATACGCCATCATTTCTTGGATGATTTTAAGTTTATTTGCTGGCGATAAATCATCCTCAAGTTCAATCTTCGCAGCCTTAGCTAACTTAATAATCGCTTCTTGAGAAAAGTATTCAACACCGACACCGCAATCTCCTGACCAAGGATCGACTTCAGCTTCAGGGTTTAAATCAAGAGGGACGAAGGCAAGCTCGTTGAGCCAACCGGTAATATTCCCAAATTCATCGACATAACCTGCTGCTTCTGATGTTCCCATCGCAATCCCTAAGACTTGATGTTTGTCCAAGCTCATCGCTCCTGCGAGTGCAGTGACATCCCCATCATTGGCGACTTCGATGGGAATATCGCCCATCTCTTTGGCAATATCTAGGTACATCGTCTTTATTTTATCATTAAAATCCTTCTCATTCACTTGAATATAAAGTGATCCCACCATCGTCTTATTATCGATGTAGATTCCTGCTGCAGATACGCCAATCGCATCCACACGTTCCATCTTTGATGCAGCACGCAGCAACGAATCTTTGACTCCCTCAATATGATAATTGGGGTCATGATGTAATTTGGGATGCCATACCATCTCTTCTGAATAGATCGCTTTACCATTGACGACAGCGGATACCTTACGATCAGATCCACCGGCATCAAATCCAATCCGATAGCCTTCTAAATGTCTTCCGACAGGTTTAGAGACTTCATTGGCTTTGGGGAGATGAAGATAGGATGTGATGATCACCTCAAAGGATTTTTCATACACACGACTCATGAACGTTTGATCAAAAGCTCGATCTCCATCTTTTGAGTAGATATTTCTAATAGCCTCTCCAAGATAAGTGGGTCCGCCAATATAGACCTTATATCCACCTTTAAGCCATAACAATGTCTTAACAAGACGTTCAATGTAGACCACATTTTCTTTCTGATAACACGCATCAGAGAAGACACACGTTTCATAGGTGGCGATTTGACCTTGACTACGCTCTAAGGCGATTCCTACTTTAACGGAATTCTTATCTTCTTTGACTGCTTTTTGATAGGCTTCAAACGCTAAAACGATCGGGAGGTATCCCGGATCTAGGGGTAGATGATGTTTAGGATGTTGGTTAAATGTAAATGAATTCATGACAATCTTTGCACCTCAATCATATTATATCGCATCATCCTTATCTTGTCTATACATTTAAGATGATTGTGTTTCTCTCAGTAAAAACTCTTTGAGTGCGTCGATGAATGAATTGATATTTTCTGG
>JBBIMC010000138.1:0-4350 GCA_037444605.1 Mycoplasmatota bacterium
TAAATGGCGAAGACATCTCTTGAATCTCTAAAATAGTACTTATAATTGTCATTTTCATAGAGGAACTGCATGTCAGTCGGTTCGCTGATCACGTAAGTGACTTCGTCAGGTGGAAGTTTGGTATCTTTAGGTGATTCGAGATAAGTTGCACGTGCGGTTAAACTGGTCATGACGAGAATTAAAACGATCACAAGCAATTTTTTATTGAAGTACATTACGAATCACCTCCTTAATAATAGCTTCTAAGAACATGTAAAGTTGTTCCCACATCATGATGATAATGATCAAGACCACCGCGAACACCACAGAGAACAAGATCGTCATCAGGATGCTCTTAAAGGTTTGCCTTGCACTATAATCATGGATTTCTGTCATACCTAAGAATAGATTGATAAAGCTCCATCCGAGACCCACAAGCATCAGCATATTCAAGAAGAATACTTCGTTGTAGGTGAGTACATAAGATAAAATGGTGGTCGATAATAAGGCGATCATCAGGGGTCCCATCGAATAGATGAACATGATGAAGATTTGCTTAAAGCCACCGATACCATCATGGATGGATGTATCTAAGTAGTTACTGATAATGAGAACCATCGAAATCGAGAAGAAACCGATGACAATCGCGGATAAATCCATATCTTCTGCTGCAACAAACTGATAAATAAATCCTTTGTTGACACTGTAGTTTAAATACAAGAAGAATAAGACAAAATAGAGGATAATGGCTGTGGTTAATGTGGCACGATGTTCTTTCTTAATCTCATAGAAACTGTCCAAGGGGTGTCTCATGACCCTAAAGATATAAAGAAGATCTCGTACGATTTTTATATCGAAGAATTTCCGAATCGGTGCGGTCCACAATGTGATCTTTCCTGTTTTATGATCAACGATGACCAACGCCTTTTGTACCACTAAGAACACAACTAAAATAATGATCAACGCTCCTAAAGCTTGTTGAATGTCCACATTACGGACTTCCCAGTAAGCTTCAGAATAGCCTGTTCTGTTACCCGCAAGCTCGAAATGATACATCGCATCTTCATATCGTTCTTGTTGTAGATACGTCTTCGCAATCGAATCATGCGCAATCACAGACATTTGGTTTAATTGTAGGACTTCTTCCCATACAACAATGGATTGACTGTATTGCCGTGTTGAGTATAGGAACAATGCTTCATAAATCTTGTTTGCATAATCGGTAGGTTGGAATGATTGAAGGAAGTTTTTAGAATCGTCTAACGCCCAAATATTTCCTTTCGTATCGACAGCAATCGATGCTAATCGTGAGAATAGTCCTGAGATATCCGAATTCATTTCACCTGTTAATAAGTTGGATGCCCCAAAGTTATAGATGAAATCACCATCGGACGTGTAGACAAAGATGGTTCCATTTTGCATTGCAGCATAGACAATCCCTTCTTCATCGACATAGATATCACGGGCATCTTCATAAGAAATGGTTCTGCTTTCTGCAAAGATGTTTCCACCTTGGGTATTATGCTTCTTGATGGCATTTCTAAAGGTTCCCATGGTCGTGGTATAGATCATGGAGTTTTGATCGATAAAGATATTGGAGAATGTTTGTGGGTCTCTCGCTGCAAAATCTTCAAATTGCTCTTCAGAGAAGATGAGCTTATAGATCTGCTGTGTAAAGGACAATTGAACTTTATTTGACGTGAAGTATCCTAAGAATTCACCCGTGTTTGAAAGTTGAATGATTCCATCTTTCACACCTTCACCATAGATGTAAAGGTTACCACGGTTATCTACGACCACTTTGCTAGGGTTATAGGTGGTATCACCAAAAGATGGCGTTGTTGGGCGATCAAATTGACGAATAAATGTGCCATCATGCTCGAACCAGAAAACAGTTTCTGCAGTGGTATCTGCCACATAGATTCCACGATCACTGACAAACACACCTTTAGGTTTATCAAAATCAGGATGTGATAAGACAAAGTCAATACTGCTTGTGATTGTATTGAATACAACCACACGCTTATTGTCTGTATCAGCGATATAGAGCATATCATCCCCATAAAAAATCATGTCTTGGGGACCCTTTAACCCTAAATTGACATAGGTCTTATCGGGTAAATAAGCATCTTGGGTTCTCACATAACGCCCTTTAGCATTCAGTGTCATCGTATAAGATGTGGCTGATGAAGCTTCAGTGGTCAAACTAAATCCAAAGACTAAAACGAAGGATAAAACGAGGATGGTGAGCCATTTGATTGTTCTCATGGGACCCTCCTTACTTAATACCGGCATGGGCCATCGTGTTCATGACACGTGACTGCATGACGATAAAGATGATTAAATTGGGTAAGAACATGATGAGACCGGCAGCGGCTGCCATCCCCACACCTGCTAAGGTACTACCCGTATTGGCAAGGGCTAAGGTATTGAGATAGAAGGCAAACGACTTCATGGTTTCATCTTGAATATAAAGGGATGAAGCTTCTACTGCACCCCAGGTTGCCTGGAACGTCAAAATAGCAACTGTGGCAATCGCATTAATGGTGAGCGGGATAATAATCTTGAATACAATGTACATATCTGATGCGCCATCGACACGGGCAGCTTCAATGATTGGATCTGGGATCTGATCAATAAATTGCTTCATCAAGAAAACCGAAACTGGCACCGCTAAGTAAGGTAAGATATGCACTAAGGGATTATTATTGAGTCCAATATTGACGATAATAAAGTAGGTTGGAATAATCACCGCAGTTCTAACGAACATAAGCGCAATCTGGTTAATCCCAAAAAGTGTTTTCTTTGCTCTAAAGTTCTTCTTTGATAAAACATAACCCGTCGTGACACTGATCCAAATCGTGAGGAATACCATCACGGTCGTGATGATCAATGTGTTGAAGAAATAACGTGATAGCGGAACCCCGGTCGATGTTGCGGTTCTAAAAAGCACAACAAAGTTATCAAACGTAGGCTTTTGCACGAAGAATCGTGGTGGGAATAAGAAAAGTTCATCAAGCGGTTTAAATGCTTGGTTCACAATGTAAACCACAGGGAGTAACATGAAGAGCCCGAGTGGAATTAGAAAAGCATAGAAGCCAATTTGTGATTTACTGAAATTGGTTGGATTAATCTTCGTTCCTTGAAAACTCATGTCCTCACCTCCTAGTCCTTATCCGTAAAGAGCTTATAGGCAACTTTTGAGAACAAGTAAATGATGATTAAAAGGACGACCGACAACGCGGCAGCGTAGCCCATTTCATAACGGATAAACCCGTAATCATCAATATGGTTTGTAATCAGTTGCGCAGCATACTGCGGTGTCGGGTTAGACCCAGACAAGGCTACCCCAATATACCCATTGGTGAACGTAGCAACAATCGCCATGACCGCACCAAAGAGCATTTGGGGTTTCATCATGGGAATGGTGACGTACATGACTTCTTGGAACTTATTGCGGATACCTTCGATATATGCGGCTTCGTAAAGTTCTTCATTACCATTTAAAATACCAGCTAACATCGCTAAAAAGCCGACGCCCATACTGCTCCAAAGGGCTACGACAATGACGATATTCATCAAATAATCAGGTGAGACTAAAAATTGTATGGGACGATCAATCCAACCGTTATCAAGTAAGAATGCGTTGATATAACCGGATTCATCACCACTGAAAATCGTCCGCCATACCACCGACATAAAGACACCACCAACCATCGATGGTGTATAAATGGCGAGCGCTAGGATCGTCCGAGGTACTTTTTGAATTTGCGCTAGCATCCAAGCGAGCAGGAAGGCGAGGAGATAGCCTCCTGGTCCGACGATCAGCGCAAATTTCAGCGTGTTTGGCAATACGTATTTCAAAAATACGGGATCTTGTGTAAAGATATTGATGAAATTAAAGAGTCCCCGATATTCAGGAAATTGAATGACATTAAAGCTGGTGAGCGATAGATAAAAGGCAATCGCCACTGGAAGCGCAATAAAGATTGAGAACAATGTCGCATAAGGCAAAAGCATTAACGCGACCGTCAGTCCATCTTTAAACTTGGCTTGATTTCGATTTTTCTTTTTTAACGTTGTCACATTCATCATGGTATTATCCATTGTTAGCCTCCTCAATCTTCATTCGTACCCAATCAATATCACGAATGGTATAGGGGACAATGACTTCGCCCTCTTGGTTTAAGAAGCCAAACTCAATCATCTTCTTTCTGATTTCACGGTCGATGACGATCGTATATCTGTCAACAGCGATACCTGTAGGTGTTCCATCATAGACCGCTGTATTCCATACATCGGATAACGAACGTTCAAGCATGTATTGACCTGGTGTTCTTGGCACATCAACGAGCCATTGAACTTGGTCTA
>JBBIMC010000139.1:0-4348 GCA_037444605.1 Mycoplasmatota bacterium
AGGTTTGGCAAAACCATAGTAATTTTCAATTTCACTTTCGTAACCTTCAAGAGCACCTAAATCCTTACCAATGACCAAAGGATCGATGCCTTGGCGCTTTAAATAAATCGCAGCGGAGATACCCGCTGGACCATTACCGATAATAACAACCGATTTCATATTCCTAACATTTTCTTTAAGGTATCCTTGGATTGCACACCAATCATCGATTGATGCACTTTGCCATCTTTGAAGACGATAATCGTCGGGATACTCATAATACCAAGTTCATCCGCGATTTGATATTCTTCATCGACATCAAGTTTACCAATTTTTGCTTTAGATCCCACTTCAGCGCCCAAATCTTTTAAGATCGGCGCGACGCGTTGACAAGGTCCGCACCATGTCGCCCAAAATTCCACTAAGACGGGAACTTGACTCTTTAGAACTTCATTTTCAAAATTTTCTGTGGTAAATGTGTATACCATGACGTCACCTCATTCTTTATCATATCCATTATAAATAAAATCCCCTGAAAAAGCCATTCTTTTACATTGTTTTCCCCATAATGAAAAATGTTGTTATTTCTCCAAATGTTTTCGTATGTGATTTTTATGGCTTAACTTTAAATATCAAGGGTTAACATGATATAATGTTAAGGTACGAAATGTAGGTGACTTTCCATGATACAGGTTAACGACTTAAGCTTTTCATATACACCTCATGATGAAGCCTTAAGAAAGGTAAGCCTCACGATAGAAAAAGGATCATGGGTTTCGATTATCGGTCATAATGGATCGGGGAAATCGACGCTCTCCAAATGTTTAGTTGGCTTATTAGCACCCACACAGGGTGAAATTTATATCGATGGTCTGAAACTGGATGAAACGCACCTTCCCGAGATACGGAAAAAGATTGGGATTGTGTTCCAAAACCCAGACAATCAATTTGTCGGTGTCACGGTGAAACATGACATCGCTTTTGGTCTTGAAAATCAATGTTTAGCCCCAGAAGTCATGAAAGATAAAGTGATGCACTATGCAAAACTTGTCGGAATGGAGAACTTTTTGGATAAAGAACCCCATCAGCTTTCAGGGGGTCAGAAACAGCGTGTCGCGATTGCTGGAGCGCTCGCGATGGAACAAGACATCCTTATCCTAGATGAAGCGACATCGATGCTTGATCCTGAAGGGACGAGAGAGATCATTGAACTGATCAAGTATTTGAATAAAGAACTCAAGAAAACCATCATCACGATCACCCATGATTTATCCTTTGCTGGAATGAGTGATCGTTTAATCGTGTTAAAAGATGGTGTAAAGATTTTAGAAGGAACACCCAAAGACGTCTTTAGAGAAGAAGCGCTATTAAAGTCTTCTCATTTAGAACTTCCCTTTGGTCTAGCACTTTATAACGAACTATCGGCAGATTCCAAGATAGATCAAACTTTATTGGAGGCACTATGGGCATTCAATTCAACGATGTAAGTTTTGCCTATCGTGGCCTAAGAGTCAATTATGATGCCATTGGCCATATCCATTTAAAGATTGAAGCACAAGGTGAGTTCATCGCGATTGTTGGCCATACGGGTTCAGGTAAGTCGACACTCGTTCAACATATGAACGCTCTCCTTTTGCCATCGTCTGGCACACTTAATGTCTTTGGTCAACAACTTCCCCCAAAGAAAAAAGAAAAGATTAATTTCTTGCGTCAAAAAGTGGGTCTTGTTTTTCAGTTTCCTGAATATCAACTTTTTGAAGAAACCATCTTAAAAGATATTATGTTTGGTCCGAAAAACTTCCGTTCATCTGAAGAAGAAGCGAAAGAAAAAGCGATGAAGGCTGCCGAAGTGGTCGGCATTGATGCCTCCTTATAAGAACAATCACCCTTTCGTATTTCAGGGGGTCAAATGCGTCGCGTAGCGATTGCTGGTATTTTAGCCATGGAACCTGAAATTTTAGTTTTAGATGAACCCACACGTGGACTAGACCCTAAGGGAAGAAATGATCTCATGGCGATGTTTAAAGGCATCCATGAAAAAGAAAACAAGACGATTATTATGATCACCCATGATATGGATTTAGTCAGCGAATACGCGAAACGCGTCATCGTTTTAGATCAAGGAAAACTTGTATTTGATGGCACCAAAGAAGCCCTTTTTGAACATCCAGAATTTGAGTCTTTCCACCTGGATTTACCCACACCGTTAAAAATTTTAAAACATCTAGAAAAAAACGCAAAAGTTCCGTATAAACCCGTCTATGATTACACCTCTTTAGTGAACTACTTAAAGGAGGTGTCCTATGAATAATATTACGATTGGTCAATATATTCCTGGAACCTCGTGGTTACACCGACTTGATCCAAGAATTAAACTATTTTCACTCGTGATTTTGCTTGTCGCAACCTTTATCGTTCCGATCTCATCGGATCTAATCCCTGTTCTAACGATGGTCTTCATTTTAGTGGGTGTGATCACGTTGACGTGGACATCAGGTATTCCGATGAGAAAGGTGTTCAATGGACTTCGTCCAATTGTCTTTCTTTTGACATTTACCTTCTTCATCCAACTCTTTTATGTCAAAACAGGGAACTTACTCACATCCCTTGAATTTCATATCTCTGTCACTAGCTTAGTTGCACTCGTGCTTTTTATCATCTTTTATCAGTGGTCTAAAGTCTATGTGAAGTTTCGGATTATCTATTTCTTCCTTGCCGTCTTTATGGTGTTTTTCCTGCAGTATTTACTTCCCTATATCGGTCTATTCTCCTATCGTTTAGATTTATATGATCAAGGGTTACTGAGAGCAGGATTCATCTTTATTCGTATCACCAACGTCATTATTATGACATCACTGCTCACCTTTACCACGATGACGACAGATCTTAACTACGCGATTGAATCTTTATTAAAACCCTTAAAATGGGTCAAGGTTCCTGTCGATGTCATCGCCATGATGTTATCGTTAACGCTTCGTTATATTCCTACCCTTTTAGGTGAAACAGAAAAGATTATGAAAGCCCAAGCATCACGCGGTGTGGATTTTAAAGAAAGTAAGTTTAAGGATAAAGTGATTCAGATCATCTCACTCCTCATTCCTGTGTTTGTGATCTCGTTTAAACGAGCAGAAGATTTAGGGAATGCGATGGAAGTTAGAGGGTATGTCATCGGAGCGAAACGGACGAAGATTGATCAGTTTTCCATTGGATTCGCGGATGTATTTTCTGTCGTAGTCGTCACGATCTTCCTCGTTGGAGTTATCTTATCCTTGGTGATGTTATGAGATATAAGGCAGTGGTGAGTTATGATGGTACACAATTTGATGGCTGGCAAGCTCAAACCAATGGCGTAGGCATCCAATCCATCATTGAACGTGCCATGCGATTAATGACACAGCAAGAGATCAAAATTCATAGTGCAGGTCGTACCGATAAGGGCGTTCATGCCATCGGTCAAGTCTTTCATTTTGATACCGATATCGATTTGGATAGTGACACATGGGTCAGGGGAATCAATGATCGGATGCCCCATGACATTAGAATGAAGCGTGTTACCCACGTTAAATCAGACTTCCATGCGCGTCATTCAGCGAAATCCAAGGTCTACAAATACATCTTAGCGAAGAAACCTTCTTCACCCTTCACCAAGAGTTTTGAGGTTTACATTAGAAATCTTGATGTAGAACCGATGAAAGAAGCATTACCTTATTTTGAAGGAATCCATGATTTCAAAGGATTTTGTCAAAAAGTACCCGGAAAACCCACGATGAAAACCATCTACTCGGCGACGTTTAAAGAAACAAAGAAGCATTATATCTTCACCTTTCATGGTAATTCATTCTTAAAGTATATGGTTCGCTCGATGATGGGAACCCTTATTCAAATTGGACTTCATCGAAAAGATCCATCCATTGTTAAAGAGATCTTAGCTACACAAGAAAGACATCTCGCTGGAAAAACCGCGGAAGCACGCGGTCTATTCCTCGTAAAAATAAATTACAGATAATGTTATAATGAAACCAAGGAGTGATCCCTATGTTTATTACTTTTGAAGGTGGCGAAGGCACCGGTAAAACGACGCTCATCAAAGATATTCAACGACGATTAAGTGATCGTTTTTCAGTCGTGACCACGCGTGAACCCGGAGGTTCACTCATCACCGAAGCGATTCGTGATATCATCTTAAATCCCAAATACTTAGGCGTTACTCCATATACGGAAGCCCTACTCTTAGCGGCTTCAAGAGCTCAACATTTAGATGAAGTGATTTTACCTGCACTCAAAGATGGAAAAATTGTCCTGTGTGACCGTTTCATTGATTCATCCTTAGCCTATCAAGCCTATGCCAGAGATTTAGGGTTTGATTTTG
>JBBIMC010000140.1:0-4305 GCA_037444605.1 Mycoplasmatota bacterium
GTGCAGGCTTAGCGGTTACCACTGGGTTTGGTACTGGGATTGGACAAGGGATTGCTGCAGGTAAAGCTGCGGAAGCTGTTGGACGTCAACCTGAAGCACAAGGTAAGATTACTGTGACCATGCTCATTGGACAAGCTGTTGCTGAAACCACTGGGATCTATGGTTTAATTATTGCGTTTATTCTTTCATCCAAATAAGATAGGATTTGATTGTTGTGGATCTTAATGCGATTTTTGATGAATTAGTTCAGGGAATCGAAGACGGCTTAAACTCAGCTTTTGATCGCCCTGATATTGTCCTTTTAAACCTCATCGCATTTTTTGTTCTCGTCTGGATCGTAAAGACGTTTTTTTGGTCAAAGGTGACCGCGTTTATCGATCAAAGACAACAAGCACTCCATCAAGCGATGGAAGATGCTGAAAATGAACGTGCAAGAGCGATGGAAATCCAAGCAAAAGCGACAAAAGATTATGAACAAATGAAAGAAGAGACAAAAGAGTTAAAAGAAAAGTTAACTCAAGAAGCGTATCAGCAACAAGAAGCTCTTCTTGAACAAGCGAAAGCAGAAGCGAAACGTAAACTCGATCAAGCGGAAAAGGATATTCAGTTTGAAATCGAACAAGCCAATGAACAGATCAAGCAATCGATTAAAGAGATTGCCTTTGTTGCTGCTGAAAAGATTGTGAAAAGAGAAATCGATGAATCCGTTCATCAAGATATCATTGATGAAATCATTGAGGAGAACATGAAATCATGAGTACGTCGAATCATGCGAAAGCGTTATTTACGCTGGCCAAAGATCAAGACGTCGTCGATCTCATTCATTATCAATTTGAAGAATTCCGTGATGAAATGGATATCCGCCCTGAATGGGTCGATATGATGGATTCACCGATGATCCACTTTACGGATAAGTGTGCCTTCATCGATCAACTCAAATATCACGTACTCTTCCGTTCGTTTTTGAAAATGCTCGCTGAAAAAAATCATATGTATGCCTACAAAGAGATTTATTCTGTTTGGACAAAGCATGTCAGACAGCATTTAAAAATTGCGCATTTAAATATTATTACAGCAAAACCGTTAACTGAGGAAACCGAACAAAGAATCATCAAGGTATTAAAACCAACGTTTCCTAATCATACGATCTCACTGCATAAACACGTCGATCCAGATTTAATCGGCGGGATTCAAATCATTTATCAAGGGCAGTCCTTGGACCGCTCTGTTGCACGTGAGCTTGAAGAACTCTATACCATGATATAAGAGGTGACAACGTGTCAAAAATCAAAGTCCAAGAAATGACTGAAATCATTAAAAAGCAGATTGAATCTTATGAACAAGATGTCAAACTCGAAAATATCGGAAAAGTCCTAAGCGTTGGCGATGGCATCGCCATTGTCTACGGTCTTCAGCAGGCCATGATGGGTGAACTTCTTGAATTTCCTCATCACGTCAAAGGCTTAGTCTTTAACCTTGAAGAACATACTGTTGGGGTTATTCTTTTAGGGAACAGTGAATTAATTAGAGAAGGCGATATGGTGAAGACCACCAAACGCATTTTTGAAGTTCCCGTTGGAGAAGAACTTTTAGGTCGTGTCGTCAATCCATTAGGGGAACCTCTTGATGCAAGAGGTCCGATTGAAGCCAAAGCATTTTTACCTGTTGAACGTAAAGCACAAGGCGTTATGCAACGTGGATCGATCAACGCATCCATGGAAACAGGGATTAAAGTCATCGATGCCCTCGTCCCGATTGGACGTGGCCAAAGAGAACTCATCATCGGTGACCGTCAAACAGGAAAAACAACCTTAGCGGTAGATACCATTATCAACCAAAAAGGTAAACATACGATTTGTATTTATGTGGCGATTGGACAGAAGGAGTCCTCTGTCACCGCACTTGTTCAATTATTAAACCAACATCAAGCGATGGATTACACGATCGTCGTGAGTGCAGGGGCATCCAGAGAAGGCACACTTCTTTACTTAGCACCTTTTGCCGGTGTCACCATGGGGGAATACTTCATGGAACAAGGCAAGGATGTATTAATCGTGTATGATGATTTATCAAAGCACGCGGTCGCGTATCGTGAATTATCGCTCTTATTACGTCGTCCACCAGGACGTGAAGCATATCCAGGTGACGTCTTCTATCTTCATTCAAGACTTCTTGAACGTTCAGCACGTTTAAATGATAAACTCGGTGGTGGATCGATTACCGCACTCCCCATCATTGAAACCAAAGCTGGCGATATTTCTGCTTATATTTCCACCAACGTCATCTCCATCACCGATGGTCAGATCTTCTTAGAAGCTGAATTATTCTATTCAGGGATTCGTCCTGCAATCAACGCCGGTTTATCCGTATCCCGTGTCGGTGGTGCAGCTCAGTGGAAAGGCATGAAGAAGGTCGCCGGAACACTACGTATCAACTTAGCCAATTACCGTGAACTTGAAGCCTTTGCCCAATTTGGATCTGATTTGGACCCATCTGCGAAGAAGCGTCTTGAAAGAGGACGTAAGACCGTAGAACTTCTCAAACAAGATGTTCATGAACTCGTCCAAATGCCGACACAAATCGTCACGATTTATGCGTTGTCTGAAGGCTTTATGGATGATTTATCCATCGATCAAGTCAAAGTGTTAGAAGCTGAAATCAGTCAAGGATTAAAGATGAATGACCTTGGTAAAAAGATCCATGACCATTTAGTGAAGACAAAATCACTTCCTGAAAAACATGATCTTGACCAGTTCATCCAGAACTTGAAGAGGTTAATCTAATGGGATTAAAGGATATTAAATTGCGGATGAATGCAGTTAAAAAAACAGCATCCATCACGCAAGCGATGCATAACATTGCGCTATCCAAAATTAAAAAAGCCACAGAACTACATAGCCATGCTTCTGGATTTGTGGATAAAATTCACTCGATCTTAGAAAACGCCTTTCAAGGCTTGGGGTCTCCCCACCGCATGATGGAAAAAAGTGAAAATAAACACACACTCTTCATCTTGGTAACCTCTGACCGAGGACTTTGTGGCAGTTATCACAATAACATCTTCAAAGCGTTTTTAGATGAAGTGAAAGATCGTGATCCCAAATCATTTAAAGTCTTTGTTTTGGGTAAAAAAGGATTTTATTTTGCCCAAAAGCGAGGATTTAAGATGATCAGTACGGAAATCATCTATAACCGTGATGATATTACGACGATGTCTTATCGTACCTATGCACACCTCATCAAAGAAGCGTTCATGGAAGGTGCGTTTGATCAAGTGGTTATCTATTATAGTCACTATATCAACACAGCAACCCAGACGATTAATCGTGAGCAGATGCTTCCCATTGACTATGAAAGACCTGCACTTTATCATGAAAGTTATGTATATGATATACCCGCAGAAGAAGTGGTTGATCAGGCAATGGATATCTATATTGAATCACACATCTTTGAAGCGCTGGCGGATGCGAAATTATCGGAGCATGCCTCACGGATGGTTGCGATGAAAAATGCGACAGATAATGCCAACGATGTCGTGGCTCGTCTACACACGATGTACCATCGTGCGAGACAACAAGAAATTACATCGGAACTCATTGACGTGGTCAATGGGTCCAATGTTTAGGGAGGAAATGACCCATGCAAGGAAAAATTACACAAGTCATCGGACCTGTTGTTGACGTCTATTTTGAAGACAAATTACCTGCCATCTATGATGCGCTGATCGTACAAAATAATGAAAAAAAGGTAACCTTAGAAGTTGCCCTTCATCTAGGAGATCACGTGGTTCGTACCATTTCACTTGAACCTACCGAAGGATTAAGACGTGACCTTGTGGTTGAAGCGACAGGCAGTCCTGTTCAAGTTCCCGTTGGGAAAGCCGTTTTAGGACGTATTTTTAACGTACTAGGCGAACCCATTGATGATGGGAAACCTGTGACAGACGCACCCAAGATGAGCATTCACCGCTCCGCACCTCCATTTCACGAACTTTCATCAGAAGTTGAACTTTTAGAAACCGGAATTAAGGTCATTGACTTACTCGCACCTTACATTAAAGGTGGAAAGATTGGTCTATTCGGTGGTGCCGGTGTCGGTAAAACCGTCCTAATTCAAGAATTAATTCATAACGTTGCTCAGGAAAGACAAGGAATTTCCGTCTTTGCTGGTGTCGGTGAACGTACGAGAGAAGGGTATGAACTCTTCCAAGAAATGACCGCCTCAGGTGTCGTCGATAAAACGGCTTTAGTTTTTGGTCAAATGAATGAATCCCCAGGTGCGAGAATGCGCGTGGGACTCACAGGA
>JBBIMC010000141.1:0-3642 GCA_037444605.1 Mycoplasmatota bacterium
ATAAGGTGATGCATGATGAACTGGGAAAACATCCTCAGTCTATTTAGAATGGAAAACTTGGTGTATTGGATTGTAACTATGGTTGTTGTCATTTTGACCACCATTAAGCAATTCAATCGCCAAGAACAGAAGAGCAAAACGAATAACGATGAAATCTTGACAAACTTACAGACCATTGAAAGACAGAATGTCAAAATGCTAAATCTACTAGAAATGCATTCTCAAGATATTAAATCGTTAAAGAAAGATGTCAACGTCTTGGAACATCGTGTTTCGAGATTGGAAGATTCGCAAGTCAATATTTATAACCGCTTAGGAGGAAAAGAAAATGACAACACTTGAGATTATTTTACTCATTACTTCCCTATTATTGCTCGCATTGTATGTGACTTCTAAAATGGGAAAAGATCAACCACTTTCTGATGTGATCAAGGAAGTGAAGGAGGATCTAAAAAACACTGCTGACAATGTGACCGATTTAGTTTTGAAGGCAAAAGATATCGTCTTCGATGCGAGCGTTCAGAAAGCAATCAAGGAGTTTATTTTGATTGTTGAAGAGAAAAATAGGCTCGCAAAAGATAAAGGTGAAGCCTTTCTTAGTGGTGATGAAAAGAAACTTGCAGTAGTATCAAGACTCAGTGAATGGGTAAGCAACATCACGGGTTCAACGGAAAAAGCAGTAGAGTTTGTTGAGACGAATCAGTCCAAAATTGATGCAATCATCAATGACTACATTTCCTTTAGCAACAAGATGCAAGGAAGAGCGACTCTATCGGAAGCAGAAAAATTGATTCAAGAACAACTTAAAAAATAATGATTGCCACACACTATTCTCTGGTGTGTGGTTTTTTTCTTTTAAACAGGTTTTCTTTTTGTATAAAGCAAAGTATAATAGAACTAAATAATTCAAAGGAGATAATT
Organism: Mycoplasmatota bacterium; assembly: GCA_037444605.1. Lineage (GTDB taxonomy): Bacteria > Bacillota_I > Bacilli_A > Acholeplasmatales > Acholeplasmataceae > Peloplasma. The sequence continues at coordinate 922 of JBBIMC010000141.1, forward strand.
AAAAATGCCAGCAAAGGTTTTTCTCGTTAGTTCTAAATACGATGCAGATTATACAGTATACTTAGTAGATAGTAAGTATGATGAAAAGAATGCTGAGATTATCAAGGGTAGGAAATTAGTTAACTCGAAATATGATGCTAACGTTAAAGTCTTTTTAGTTAACTCTAAGTACGATGCGAAAATATTAATTACCAGAGAAAATTTTCCAAAATAATCAATAGGTGGTGCTTGCTATTGCGAAAGCATGGGTGCGGGTTAAACGGCGTATAAGCATCGGCCACCTCAAGATTGGTTATAAGACCAATCTTTTTATATCATAACGAAAATAGAGGTACCACAATGGGATATCAAGTAATGTCTATCAAAGATGCAATCAATAAAATTTCAATGAAGCAGATGTACCTGCCAGAAATTCAACGTAATTTCGTATGGAAAGAAAAGCAAATTGAGGATCTTTTTGATTCCATCATTATGGGGTATCCAATTGGAACCTTTTTACTTTGGAAAACTACCACTAAAAACATAAATGATACAAAGCCAAACATTTACAATTTTATTAGCGATTTTCATGAAAGAGATCGGAAACATAACAGTAAAGAAGCCACTCCTCTTTTAGTCCCACACAATTATATTTATATTGTTCTTGATGGGCAACAACGATTGTCATCTTTATATATGGCTTTAAAAGGTAGTATTGCCTATAAATTGCCAAAATGCTGGTGGCGAGTAGATGGTGCATTCCCCAAAAAAGAATTATATTTTGATTTAGACACAGATTTATCAAAAAAAGTTGAAGATGATGAGGTTATTAAGCGTTTTAAATTCATGACTGATGAAGAGCGAGCAACTATTAAAGATAGGTTATGGTTTAAAGCAAGAGAAGTATTCAATTTCTTAGGTAATGAAGACATTGTTAATTATGCTATATCTTCTAAGTTGAATACTACACAAATAAAAAACCTGACTGCATTACACACTAAAATGAATGACAATAGTGGAAACTCTTCAATAAACTATTATGAAATTGAAGAAGCCGATTACGATGATGTGTTGAATATTTTTGTAAGAGTCAATTCTTCAGGTACTCCACTATCCAAAACCGACTTGATGTTCTCTTCAATTGTATCCGAATGGAAAGGTGGAAGAGATGAAATTGAGGATTTAATCAAGTATCTGAACAAGCAAGGTGATGGGTTCAATTTCAACACTGACTTCATCATACGATCATGCTTAGCTTTAACCGATGCTCCAATCAGCATGAAAATTGATTCGTTTAAGCAATCAAACATATCAGCTATAGTGGAAAATTGGACTAGAATCAAAGAAGCATTCGTACTTTTATCCAAATTCTTAGTTAACATTGGATTTTCAGCTGCATATATAATTTCCTATAACGCATTGATACCGATTCTATATTATCTTTACAAAACTCAAAAGCTTACGGATTCAAACATCCGCGAATTTAAGAAGTATTTTATCGTTGCTCAAATTAAAAACTTATTCGGTGTTGCATCAAACTCAGCAATCAATGATACAAGGAAAGTTTTGCAAGATTTAGAACTGACTAAGACTCCGTTTTCTTTAAATCTATTTAATGAAATCCGGCTGACTGGTGATCGTAACTTCAAGTTAACAGAAGATATTTTCACTACAATATTTGATTATGATCTAGGGGCATACACTTTTATGATTTTGTCTATGCTATATCCCGAGTTGAAATTGAGTGAAATAAAGTGGCATCAAGATCATATTCATCCGTTCACGGGTTTTGATACAAGAAAGATAAAGCCACTTAACCTCGATAAAGATATAGTAAGCGACTGGCAGAAGAAACGAAACAAATTACCCAATCTCCAATTACTCGAAGGATCAAGTAATGAATCAAAAAATGCTACACCATTAGTAGACTGGCTAAAACAGGAACACACAGTCAAATACTTACCGAAAGACATATCCTATGAACTTGCCAACTTTGATGAGTTCTATAATAAGCGAAAACAACTTATGAAAGAAGAGTTGCGTAGGATATTAAATATCGTTTAGGTAGTAAGGATGTCTCATAAATTTTTTGATAAACAAACTATTTAACGCTGAAAAACTGATTCAAGACCAATTAAAGAAATAGAAATTGACCTCTGGGAATAACCTCTCGGAGGTCTTTTTTATTGCCAAAAATACGAAATATTCCTTTTTTTCAAGCGAACCCGAACTTTTACACGATTTCTGCGGACTTAGACTTAGGAGGTACTAAGTATGAAAGCAGAAATTAAAGATCAAATCATTCAAATGAACAGTAAAGGTGTAGGGTATAAATCAATAGCTTCAGATCTAAATATATCCATTGGGTCAGTTAGAAATGTTCTTAAAGAAAAAAACGATATTTCGTCCTGTAGGTTTTGCAATAAGAAACTAAACTTCATAGAGGGTAAGAAAAGAAAAGTGTTCTGCAATGACTCGTGCAGATACCAATATTGGAACTCTCTAAAGAAAGTGCCCAAGTGATGTGAATATGGATAATTTGAATCGATATGTCAACGCTGTTAAGGTTGCTGAGGTGATGTTTCAAAAGGGCATAATCACAAAAGATGATTTTTATAAAGTCGAGTCAGATTTAGCAAAAAAACACTGTATCAAACCTAATAGCGTTTTCAGACTTAATGACTTGATAAATGACGCAAAAAGAGTGATTAATAGTAATACAAAAAAGGAGTGATATAGTGG
>JBBIMC010000141.1:3675-4290 GCA_037444605.1 Mycoplasmatota bacterium
TAGACCATATAGTAACACTTAAAAAAGTCTGTGCTTATGCAAGGGTTTCAACCGAAAAAGAAGCAATGCTTCAGTCGCTTTCGAACCAGGTTAGCCATTACAACAAACTGATATCATCGAATCCCAAATGGCAATTCATGGGTGTCTATGCGGATGAAGGTATTAGTGGGACAAAGGAAGATAGACCCAATTTCAAAAGGATGATTGACGATGCAAAGCAAGGAAAGATTGATCTAATCATAACTAAGTCAATCAGTCGATTTGGACGAAACACTGAGACGGTTATCAAAACGATAAGACAATTGAATACATTAGGTGTTGATGTCTATTTCGAATCACAAAACTTGCACACCTTATCGGCTGATGGAGAGTTTATGCTCACCGTTCTTGCCAGTTACTATCAAGAAGAAGCAAGGTCAGTGAGTGAAAACATGAAGTGGAGAATCAAGAGAGATTTCGAGAAGGGTATTCTGTGGGGTGCAAGAGACTTCTATGGATATAAGGTGGAGAATAAGAACCTTATCGTAGTCCCTGAACAAGCAGATGTGGTAAGAAGAATATTCAACCTTTACATTGGAGGACTAGGAATTCTCGCTATTACACAGCAATTAAATC
>JBBIMC010000142.1:0-4273 GCA_037444605.1 Mycoplasmatota bacterium
TAATGGTATACGTGAGTGTGTTATCAAGTGATCCCACGGTATAATCCACAAGTTCATCCGTTGAATTGATATCTTGTGTATGTTTAAGTGTACCAGAACCATCAAAGATACTCACCGTCATCTTCCCTGTAATCTGAGTATCTGGGTCACTGACTTCGGCAGTGAATGTCACTGAAGTCAAGGTCACATCAAATTCTGAAAATGTGACTTCGATATCGAGTTGATCCCCTTGGCATGCTGTAAGGAAAATGCCAAAGAAGAGTAATGATAGGGTTAAGATCAGTCGTTTCATGATTCACCTCTGAGTTGTTTTATGGTTTGTTTTAAGCGAGAGATAACCCGCTCTTTTCCAAGTAATGCCAGGGAGATAGGTAAGCTAGGACCATGCATATCTCCTGTGGTAGCAATTCTTAATCCCATGAATAAGGGTTTCCCTTTAATCTGGGTTTGAACACTGGTTTCTTTGATGAGTGCTTCGATGGTCTCTGCTGTAAAGGGGTGATCCACCATCTTTTGTGCAAACGTTTCTAAAAGCATTGCTGATTGATTATCGATTAAGAACTGATAAGCTTCTGTTTCAATATGGAACTCATCATGGAAGAATGCTTTATATAGATCAACAATCTGTCCGATATAACTCATCCGGTCTTGTAAAATACCAACTAAGAGTTTTAACCAACCGTCATCAGGAATGGCTATTCCTGCTTTTTCTAAGTATGGACGACTCTTTTCGGCAAGTTCATCCACTGAGAGTTTCTTGATATATCGACTGTTGATATAGGCGAGTTTATCCTTATCAAACATCGCGGGGGCTTTATTCAAACGCGCTGGATCGAATTGTTCGATAATTTGTTCTTTCGTCAAGATTTCTTCATTGGTGGATGGTGACCAACCTAGAAGCGAAATGAAATTAAACATCGCTTCGGGAAGATATCCCATCTCCTGATACTCTTTAATGAACTGAATAACATTCTTATCTCTCTTCGAGAGCTTCTTCTTTTGTTCATTGACGATGATCGTCATATGTCCAAATTCAGGAACGTCCCAACCAAATGCACGATAGATTAAGACTTGTTTTGGTGTATTGGTGATATGTTCTTCACCGCGGAGCACGTGGGTAATCTTCATGAGATGGTCATCGATAACTACCGCGAAATTATACGTAGGAATACCGTTATCTTTGATCATTACCCAGTCTTCAACATCTTTCGAGTGAAATCTAAGTTCACCTCTGACGAGATCTTTGAAGACAATCTCTTGATCTTGAGGAACTTTAAATCTGACGGCGTATTTATGAGAGTTTTCACGGAATTCTTTATAGGCTAATCCCTTGTCTAAAAGTTCTTGAGCATATTGTTGATAAGTCGTGAGACGTTCAAGTTGACGATAGGGTCCAAAAGGTCCTCCTTTATCCGGAGATTCATCCCAATCGAGTCCGAGCCAACGAAGATTCGATAACTGTGACTCTTCACCACCTGCAACATTTCTTAAAACGTCAGTGTCTTCGATACGAACAATAAAATCGCCGCCAAAATGACGTGCGAAGAGATAATTAAATAATGCGCTTCGTGCATTACCAATATGAAGTTGTCCTGTTGGACTTGGTGCGTATCTTACGCGTACTTGATTCATCAATATCCCATCCTTGCATGCACTATTGATTATACAATAATCACCCTTGTTTAACAACAAAAAGTGTAATTATGAAAGAATTACTCATAATTGAGTGGACCCTTATAGCCAATCTTGGTTAAATAGTCATTCACTTGCTTCCGATTTTTAAAAATAATTGCTTTATCCTGATACGTTTCTTTCATCTGTTTTAATTTTAAGCGTGAAGCTTTGTTGCGTCCTTCAAATAAGATCCACCAAACAAAACTAGGGTTAAGTCTTTCTTTACAGCCATCACAGACGGAATCTCGGTTTTGATTATGATATTTTAGACGGCGAACAATCGCCCCATAAAGACATTTAAATCGATTGAAATCAAAGATGAAGAGTTGATCAGCTTGATCAAAACGTTCGGTGGCTAAACGACGGTAAAATCCATCGATAATCCACGTGTCTTGATGCATGAAATCTCTTATTTCTCTCTCAACAACCTCACGATCTCTTTCCACCCAATTGGGAGCGAAAAAGATTTTATCAATATGTAAAACAGGTGCTTGATACACCTGAGCGATTCGTTTCGCAAATGTCGATTTACCTGAACTTGAATGTCCTATAATTGAGATTTTCATGTTACTCCACTTCCTTAAGGGCGTCTTTCCAAGAACCTTTAAATTTAATTTCACCTTTTTTAACAAAGATCATCGTGACAAATGAAATGGCAATGAAGAAAGCTGCGTAGGGAAATAAGATCAAGCGTCCATAACCATCCATGAGATATCCCGATAAAATGGGGGTGACGATTTGGGCAGACATCGATGCAGCATAATAATACCCTGTATAACGTCCCACATCATAACCGCGTGATAATTCGACAACCATGACATATGTATTAATGCCAATCATCGTCCAACCCAGACCTGCGAGTGCAATAATCCCCGCGGTGACCCAAGGTTGTCCTTCGGAAAGATTAGCCCCAGATGCCATCGCGATAAACATCATGATCATCCCCACTTGAATCGTTCGTTTTCTTCCCATGATCATCGATAAAATCCCGATAGGTAGAATGCTCGCGATCACGACACCTTGAGCGATGATAAATTGGTAATCAAAGAAGTTCAAGTTGAGTACTTTGGGCAGATAATCTGCAATTTTGCTCATCACAGCATTATATCCCATAAATAGGAGGAATACGGAAGCAAGCATAAAGTATAAAGAGATACGGCGTTTATACGTCATGGTCTTTAACGTTTGTTTTTGCATCGTGGATTCATCGGTTGTTAACTCGAATTTCTTATCGAGTTCTCTCTTTTCTTTCACCCATTTGGGTTCATCGACTTTCCACAAGAAAATCCCTAAAACGATTAACATCAAGATTCCAATGATAATATAGACTGCAGCATGATGATCATAGGCATGCTTATTTAATCCTGATAACATGATGACATAAACTGCGATGATGCCACCAAAGGCTCCCATAAAAGTAATCACAGCATTCGCTTTAGAACGTAAGGGTTTCACCGTGATATCAGGCATCAATGCGACAGCAGGTGATCTAAAGATCGCCATAGAGACTAATGCAACGAATAAAATCCCCGAAAAAATGAATAAATTGGTAGGATCGCTTGAGGTGACTTCCCAAGCGCGCTCACTTAAGTACTTGTAGTAAAGATCTTTGACAGATGAAAGATCACGATTATTTAAATACTCACCATTCGCATCAAGTAATGCGAGCATCGGATCACGAATCGTTTCTTCCCATTCGGTCAGTTTTCTTCCACTAATCATGCCTAAGTCATAGGCTAAGTCTCTTTCTTCCTCCATATTGTCGATGACAATATACCAATGGCTACGTTCTGAGTCATCGATACCATCTTCGAAGGCAACATCATAATGGTGCTCAATAATATCGGTCGCTTGAATTTTTAACGTTTGAACATAATCGGTATATGCTAATGCCATGAAGGCAAACGCTGATAAGATTGTACCAAAAATAATATAGGGGGTTCTACGACCTAACTTGGCATTACTTTTATCCGATAACGCACCAAAAAGAGGCAGCAAAATGACTGCCATGATGTTATCGACTGCCATCACGATCCCTGACCATGTTTGATTAAGTCCATACTTATCAATCAATGTCCGAGCGATCAACATGTCATAGGTTTGCCAAAACAAAGAAATAATGAAAAAAATTAATCCAACATAAAACGTACGTTTGTAGTTCAGTTTCATCACTTTCACCTATACGTCATTATTATAACACGAGATGAAAAAAGAAAGGGACCATAAAGGTCCCATATGAATTAACGCTTGGAGAACTGGGATGCTCTTCTTGCTTTCTTCAAACCATACTTCTTTCGTTCTTTAGAACGTGGATCGCGTGTGACGAGTCCTGCAGGTTTCAAGGTAGCGCGAAGTTCAGGGTTGACTTCCATGAGGGCACGAGTAATTCCTAAACGGATTGCTCCTGCTTGTCCAGAAAGACCACCACCGTAGACATTGACTTGAATGTCGTACTTGCCTTCACTCTCGGTTAAGGTTAATGGTTGTAAAACGTCTAAACGAACGGCTGCGGAAGGAATATATTCTTCAAATTCACGTCCATTGATCAAAAATTGACCTTTTCCATGAGTAAGAATAACTCTTGCAACTGAACTCTTAC
>JBBIMC010000143.1:0-4251 GCA_037444605.1 Mycoplasmatota bacterium
CTCATGTAACCACGGTGATTGCTTTTTCTGGATCCAAAACATTTGGGGTTTATGGACTTCGTTTAGGGGCAGCGATTTACTTGTCCAAAAAAGAACACGTGATTAAAGAAATTCATCCTAAGTTTGTCAATGAAGCACGCGGTTCATGGTCAGCAACCCCAACCGCATCGATCGAGTATTTAACAAATTCTCTATCAAAGAAAACTATGATCAATTTAAAGTCGATCTACATAAAATCAACGACCTAGTTCAAAAGCGAAGTGAATCCTTTATTTCCCAAGCAAAAGCGATTGGTTTAAAAACTCATCCATTCCGCAGTGGATTCTACACGGTGGTTCTCACACCCAATCCCGATGAAGATTACTTGACACTTGCGAAACATCATATTTTTGCCGTTCCGATGAACGGTGGTGTTCGATTTGCCTTATGCAGTTTATCCTTAAAGGAAATCGATGGATTACCCCAAAAAATCAAAACAATTCTTCAATTATAGAGGCGAAAGCCTCTTTTTTATAGGATTTATACTGTGTATAAGTGAAAAACGTTTTCATGCTAGGTCTGTTATAGAATTCGTAGCATTTTTATTTTTTTATCGATATAATGATGACGCAACATGACGAGAGAAAACGATATCGGAGGTATTTCACATATGACAGCATGGCGTAATTTCCGTGAAGGTCTTTGGATGACACACATGGATGTCAGAGACTTCATGATCAAAAACTATACAGAATATTTTGGGGACTCATCCTTTTTGGTAGGACCCACAGAAGCAAGCCTTAAACTCAATGACATGTTTAAAGGTTATTTAGAAGAAGAAAAACAAAAGGGTGGAGTCATCGAACTCGATACTCATGTCGTAGCATCGATCACTTCCCATGGTCCAGGATATATGGACGCTGATCTTGAAAAAATCGTCGGTCTTCAGACCGATAAGCCTTTTAAGCGTGCGTTTCATCCTTATGGTGGGATTCAAGTTGCAGCAAAAGCAGCGGAATCGTATGGGTATCACATCGATGATGAACTCATGCACGTCTTCACTGAATATCGTAAGACGCACAATCAAGGGGTTTTTGATGTCTATAACGCAGATATCAGACGTGCAAGACGTTCTGGGATCATCACAGGTCTTCCCGATGGTTATGGCCGCGGAAGAATCATTGGGGATTACCGACGAGTTGCCCTCTATGGAACTGACTTTTTAGTGGAACAAAAGAAAAAGGAAAAGACCAAATTTGGTTTTCCGATGAACGAATACAACATTCGTTTACGTGAAGAAATTCAAGAACAGATCAAGGCTTTAGAACTTCTCAAGGAAATGGGAAATGCCTATGGATTTGATTTATCCAAACCTGCAAGTAATGCCAAAGAAGCCATTCAATGGACCTATTTTGCTTACTTAGCTGCAGTCAAAGAACAAAATGGAGCGGCCATGAGTTTAGGTCGCACAGCAACCTTTTTAGACATCTATATTGAACGCGATCTTAGAGATGGTGTGATCACTGAAGTTGAAGCTCAGGAAATGATCGACCATTTCATCATGAAACTTAGAATGGTACGCTTCGCAAGAACGCCTGAATACAATGAACTCTTCACGGGCGATCCCACCTGGGTCACTGAATCCTTAGCGGGTTTAACCAATGACGGACGTTCTTGGGTCACGAAGAACAGTTACCGTTACCTACAAACCTTATATAACTTAGGTACTTCAGCCGAACCTAATCTAACCGTCCTTTGGCACGAAAATTTACCTGAAAACTTCAAACGTTACTGTGCGAAAGTATCGATTGATACGTCATCGATTCAATATGAAAATGATGAACAAATGCGTCCATCTCATGGCGATGATTACGGGATTGCGTGCTGCGTATCCCCAATGTCGATCGGTCATGAAATGCAATTCTTTGGCGCACGCGCCAATTTAGCTAAAGCACTTCTCTATGCTCTAAATGGTGGAAAAGATGAAATTTCAGGCGAACAAGTGGGTCCTCTTGGCGATGTCGTTAAAGCGGATGTTCTCGATTATGATGTTGTCATCAACCGTTTTGATCAAATGCTTGATTGGCTTGCAAAAACGTATGTTAGCGCATTAAACATTATTCATTATATGCACGATAAATATGCCTAAGAGCGTCTTCAAATGGCGCTTCACGATGCAGAAGTAACTCGTAATTTCGCGACAGGAATCGCGGGATTATCCGTGGTTGCTGATTCATTATCTGCGATTAAATATGCGAAAGTTCGTCCAATCTATGATGATAAAGGATTGATCATTGATTTTAAAACGGAAGGCGAATTCCCCTTCTATGGCAATAACGATGATCGTGTCGATCACTTAGCCGTGGAAGTAGTTGAACGTTTTATGAGCAAGATTCGTGGACAGTATACTTATAGAGATTCAGTACCTACTATGAGCGTTCTCACGATTACATCCAATGTCGTCTATGGTAAAAAAACCGGAAATACCCCCGATGGTCGCCGTAAGGGAGAAGCGTTTGCACCTGGTGCGAATCCCATGCACGGTCGAGACAAATCGGGAGCTTTAAAATCATTACTTTCTGTGTCTAAGATTCCTTGCGAATCATGTCAAGATGGGATTTCCAATACCTTTACTTTGGTTCCTCAAGCCTTAGGTAAAGGATCATCTCTTGAATCCGCAGATGGATTCACCTATGAAGGGGATATCAAAGTCGAAAATCTCGTCGATATCTTAGATGGATACTTCATGAGTGGTGGGTATCACTTAAACGTCAACATCTTCAATAGAGAAAAACTGATTGATGCTTATAACCATCCTGAAAAGTATCCCAATTTAACCATTCGCGTCTCTGGATACGCGGTCAACTTCTCAAATCTGACAGATGAACAGAAAAAAGAAGTGATTTCCAGAACGTTCCATGAAGGACTTTAATCGTTTTGGAAATGTCCACTCCATCGAAACCTTAGGTGCATTCGATGGTCCAGGCATTCGCTATGTATTATTCCTTCAAGGATGTCCTTTTCAATGTCAATATTGTCATAACCGGGATACGTGGAGTACCCGTCAAAACAAACGGATGTCCGTGGATGATATTTTAGAGGATTACCAGAAGTACCAACGCTTTTATAAAAAAGGGGGAATCACTGTTTCGGGTGGTGAACCGCTACTTCAACTCCCCTTTTTGATTGAACTTTTCACAGAAGCAAAACAAAGAGGCATTCATACCTGTTTGGATACATCTGCAGCATGTTTTAATGTCAAAGCCCAAGCGCGCTTTAAAGAGTTGATGAATGTCACTGATTTAGTGTTGCTTGATATCAAGCACATCGACCCAGAAAAACATGAAGTTTTAACGGGAAGCACGAATACACAAGTGCTAGAGTTTGCAAGATATCTTGATGAACTTAACGTACCTGTCATTATTCGTCACGTATTGGTTCCTACTATCTCAGATGATCCGACAGACTTAAAGAAGCTTCGCGCCTTTCTCGATACACTCACGAACGTGGTAAATATCGAGATTCTACCTTACCATACCAAGGGAATCATGAAGTGGAAAGAGCTAGGATTAAATTATCCATTACTTGGGATTAGCGAACCCAAAGAAGAATTAATTCAAATGGCTGAAGGCACCCTTAAGGCGAATTACCTTTATAAAAAATAATCGTTGTGCTATAATAAAAGTATCTTAAATGCGAGATACTTTTTTATTGTCAAGGGAGAATATTATGGAAAAAATTGCTTCATTATGCGAAAAAATGGGGGTTGCTCCAGAAGAGTGTATTCCCTATGGTTTTGACAAAGCCAAAATCGATTTAAAAGTTTTAAAGCGGTTAGAGAATAAAAGGGATGGCAAACTCATTCTCGTAACTGCAATCAATCCAACCCCTGCAGGCGAAGGGAAAACGACCGTATCCATCGGTCTTACGCAAGGACTTAAGTACATTGGAAAGCACCCTGTACTAGCACTTCGTGAACCCTCGTTGGGTCCTGTTTTTGGACTTAAAGGTGGTGCAACCGGTGGTGGTAAATCCACAGTGGTTCCAGAGGATGACATCAACCTGCATTTCACAGGCGATTTGCATGCAATCACTGCGGCGAACAACTTGCTCGCTGCGCTTATTGATAACCACATGTATCAAGGCAATGAACTCAATCTTGAAACCATCACTTGGAAACGTTGTATGGATATGAATGACCGTAACTTAAGAGAAATCGAAACGCCACAACGCAAAGATGGTTTTGTGATCACTGCAGCGAGTGAAATCATG
>JBBIMC010000144.1:0-4219 GCA_037444605.1 Mycoplasmatota bacterium
TTGGTAGACCAATGCCTAAATTCACAACGTCGCCATCATTCAATTCTTTAGCGACACGTCGTGCAATGAGTTCTTTAGGATTCATCATTTGTCATTGCCTCCCATAATAAAATCCACAAATATATGTGGGGTATGAATAAAGTCTGGATTTAAATCACCAACTTCAACCACGGTTCTAGCTTCTACGCCGACTAAAGTAGCGGCAGTCGCCATGATTGGGTTGAAATTACGAATCGTTTTGTTGTAAATCGTGTTGCCTTTTTTATCCACTTGATGTCCTAATAAAATCGCAACATCCGCTTTTAAAGGTCTTTCTAATAAATAATCTTGACCTTCGTACTGAATGATTTGTTTGCCTTCAGCAACAATCGTACCTCTACCTGTTGGGGTTAAGAATCCACCTAAACCTGCACCTGCAGCACGAATGCGTTCTGCCAAGGTACCCTGAGGAATGAGTTCTACCTCCATTTCCCCTGCTTGCATCTTCTTACCAGCTATCGGATTCAATCCGATGTGAGATGCAATCAATTTCTTGACTTTACCTGCATCGATCAGTTTACCTACGCCTACGCCAGGTAACCCTGCATCGTTACAGATGATGGTGAGGTCTTTTAAATCGGATTTAAGGATTTCATCAATGATCCTTGTTGGTGTTCCGATGTTCATAAACCCACCTACCATGATGCTTGATCCATCATGGATTTTCGCAACAAAATCTTTTATTGAGATTTGTTTTTGTTTCATTCCATACCTTCCTCGTATAATATGTAGTGTAGATTTGGGATCAGGCCCAGCTACATATTGTTATTTATAAGTTTGAAGTCCTAGTGTTATAATCAAGTCAAGATATAACCTGAAGAATCCGCTTCCCTTCCTTGCACATCATGGTGCTCAGAAAGCGTGCGATCCTGCTTGATTGGCTAATCTGCTCACCGGTTGTTGTTACACCCTTTGATGAACTCAACATAATCTTCATGGGTGATTTCTTATTTGGCGAGGCTGCAGTTGTCTCTCAAGGCTAGGGCTTCAACTTATATCTAATCCTTGAAAGAAGGTTTTATTTTGAATCTTACTTTATTCGTTGGAATTGATGTCTCAAAGTCTTCAAATCACGTTTATGCGATGAACCTAAATCGTGATAAGTTACTCTCGACCAATATTCCAAACACTCAAGATGGTGCTACCATTATTGAATCCAAATTGTGTGACTTGCTCATGAAGCACAGTCTATCTAAAATCATTGTCGTCTTAGAATCTACAGGGGTATACTCTGCTCATCTAGCGACCTATTTATCCAACTCTAAGTATCTTTCAATTTACGACTCTAGAGTATTTATCATCAATCCTAAAATATCCAAAAACTATCGAAGAAGTTTCTCCGATATGGACAAGACCGATCCTAAAGATGCGTTCGTTTTAGCGGATATCGCCAGGGTTGGTAGAACCGATGGTTTAACCCCTTTTAAAGGTGCTCAACGTTTAGCCCTTGAAAGACTTACTAGACATCGTCTTCACATCGCGGAACTGCTTTCAACTGAGAAGACTTATGCGCTTAACAACGTCTTTTTGAAGTTTTCTGAGTTTGAATCTTTGTTTACTGATAACTTCGGTAAAACAGCTGTTGATCTGCTCCTTGAATACCATACTACAGATGATATCATTCAATCTCCACTCGAAGACTTGACGGCTTTTATCATCAAATCCAGTAAGAACAGGTTCACAGATTCAGAAGCCATCGCTACCAAGATTAAGGCTGCTGCTAGAGCTTCTTATCGTCTCGATAAAACTGCCTATGATCCAATCAATCTTTCTCTCGCTTCGTCCATCAATGTCATTAGCTGTTACGAAGCTGAAATTAGAGAAATCGATAAGGCCATCATTCGTCAAGTCGCTGGTTTTAATCAAAATCACTACGATGTTCTCATATCGATTCCAGGTATTGGTAAGGTGTTCGCTGCCGGTATATTAGCTGAAATCGCCGATATCAATCAATTTGAATCTGATGATGCTTTGGCTAAATACGCTGGTATTACTTGGCGTAAAACCCAATCTGGTAAGTTCGAAGCTGACGATACTCAAATGACTAAAACTGGGAATAAATATCTTCGCTATTTCTTGATACAGGCTGCCAACATGGCTCGTCTACACATCCCTGAATATCGTGACTACTACCAAAAGAAATTTGATGAAGTCACCACCCATCAACACAAACGTGCCCTCGCCCTCACTGCTAGAAAACTGATTCGTCTTATATATGGTTTGTTGAGTACCAATAGACTTTATCAGTAACATTTAAATCCCGTTCCATTTCTTCAACCTTTTTTTATCATGTCCTCTTATCACTTAAACATTCGTTTTTGTGATATTTTTTTATGCATTATCTCTTGACATGCTTACCGGTTGCTTCTGTTTATATTATACTATATAAAGCGCTTTCTCTCTATCGAAAAAAATAGGCAATCGCCTATTTTATCGATACCCCTCTGTGGTCAAAGTGGTGGTTAACCACGCTTCACGTTGGATTAAATAATTTTTTAAGTATTGAATCTGTTTTGCATACGTATCCGCTTCGACCATTTGTGGTGGATTTGGCCATACATATATGCCGAGGATTTGCCACTTCTCAAAATTGATGAGCGCATCCGTGAATAATAATGAGGACACCAAATCCAGTTCTGCAATCAATTGATCAAAATATTGATACGAGACTTCCATGAATCTCACGATGAATCTAGATTCAAATTCAGGTTTATCAATCAAGTAATTAAACCATGGGTTGTAATCGACCCAAAAGCCTTCAGGACCTGAATCGTAATAGTCTCCATTCCCACTTGAAATGTCGAAATCCCATACTGGACCCATACGCATGAGTTCATTTTTATCTTTGTAAATATACACGGATGAATAGCCAACATCGACTTGCTTAAAGAGTTCAGAAATGATGAAATAATCGATGAACTGGTTCATATCCATGTAGGATTCATAAGTACCTTGTCCGATGGATTGGATAAAGGTATTTAAGGTATTCTTAATGAATTTAACTTTACCTTCAACTTGAGTCGCAGTGAGTTCATCCATATCTGGCGATTTAATGACATAGTTGTAATCATCGACTTTCACCCAGTTGAGATTTTCTTCGCCTTCTTGCCAGATACGGTCATTGGATTCCATTTCAATTAAGAATCCGCCATCCGCATCCACCGATTCATCGATGTTTAAACGATTCTTATCGACTTCGACTTGTTCGGTTAATAAGTATAATCCGTTGTAGTTACCATTGATGTAGAGTTGTACAAAACGATTTTCCAACGTGTATTCAATATCTAATAAAGTTGCGAAATATTGTGCTAAGTAATTTCTAATCAAAGATTTATCGTTGTATTCAGCCAATAGCACATAATCTTTGGCGGGACGCATACCCAACAAACTTTGTCTTTCTGTGAATTTGATTCGATATGGTTTTTTAGGGAAATCCCAAGTGGAGTTTCCTCTACCTTTGATGCCCATCGTTAGATTCTCTTGGTCGAATGCATCGACATCAGAGTCTAGTCGAACCGAACCTTGAACATAGGTATCTTTTGAGGTGATACTTTGATTGTTTTCGGTTTGAATGTATAAATCGGTTGTGATTGAACTGAGGGCGTAGGTAACTTCTTTTTCGCCAGTGACGACTGTAAATCCTTTGGTCATCTTGACTGATAACACATCGGTGATGCCTTTGAATGAATATTTGATTGGTAAAACGAACCCAATGGGCTCATCATTTAAAAACCATTCTAGATTAAAATCTTCATATACAGTTGGTAAAGCAAAATCGGCAGTGATTTGTGTTGGTACTTCATCTAGGACCAACGCTTTGGTTTCTTCAGGGGGCGTACAACCCACCAATCCTACCAAAAATGTGATGCCCAAAATCAAAATCCAAAATCGTTTCATATGACATACCTCAATATCATTATAACATAGCGTTTATTGATGACAAAAAGGAAACTAAATGGCTTAGTTTCCTAAAAGAATGGCTCTCACGGGTGAAGCATCTAAACCGCGTAGTTTGAGTGGTAAAGCAATCAAGGTGTAAGACCCACTACGGATGTTTGCTAGACGAAGTCCTTCTAAAATAATGATGTTTTTAGCCATCAACGCTTTATGGGTTGGGTGCCCTGCTTGGCTTCTTTCAATGCCTAGCGCATCGATACCGACGCCTTTGATTCCGATCTCA
>JBBIMC010000145.1:0-4162 GCA_037444605.1 Mycoplasmatota bacterium
TTTTATTGTCTTTTTCTTTTTGTATCAAAATATGATACAATCATCATGAGGTACTTATGAATGAAACCAACACGAAGAGACTTACGCATTGAATTAATGAATCAACTATACCAATATGACTTATACCAAGGTGGCGAACACCCTTTTATTCCATCGTTTGAATTGGATGATGCGAAGGTGATGTATGATGATCTCATGGATCATCTTACTGACATTGACCAAAAGATTGAAGCACAACTTTTTGATTATCGTTTAAGCCGCTTAAACTATGTCGATCGCGCCATTATTAGACTCGCAACCTATGAATTGTACTATACCGAAACAGAAAAGCAAATCGTCATCAATGAAGCGGTTGAACTCACTAAAATATACAGCAATTTAGATGATGAAAAACAACATAAGTTTACCAATAGACTTTTAGATAATATCGCCAAAACACTTAAGGGATGATGGCATTGAATCAACCTCAATACTTAACAGTGACTGCCTTAACTAAATATATTAAAGCGAAACTTGAAGGTGATAAACACCTTTTTTCCATTTTACTCAAAGGGGAAGTTTCTAACTTCAAAAAGCATTCAAGAGGACACTTCTATTTCACTCTAAAAGATGAAGGGGCTCAAATATCTGCCATCATGTTTTCTAGGGATGCAGAAAAAATTGGCTTCATGCCAAAAGAGGGCGATCACGTCTTAGTCCAAGGACGTATATCCCTTTATGAACCCAGTGGTTCTTATTCCATCCAGGTCACGCAGATGAAACTCGATGGGATTGGCGAACTCTACTTAAAGTATGAAGCACTTAAAAAAGAACTTGAAGAAAAGGGATACTTTCGCGTTGAAAGAAAACGACCGATTCCTAAATTTCCTCAAGTGATTGGTGTGGTCACATCACCGACTGGAGCAGTCATTGAAGATATTAAGAATACGGTCACACGTCGTTACTTGCTTGCAGAAATTCACCTCTATCCTGCGCTTGTCCAAGGACCTGATAGTGCATCAAGTATTCGAAATCAAATTCTCTACGCGAATGAATTAGGGGTTGCTGATGTCTTGATTGTCGGTCGTGGTGGAGGTTCGATAGAAGACCTTTGGGGCTTTAATGAAATGCCTGTGATCGATGCTATCTATCAATCCAAGATTCCAGTCATCACCGCGATTGGACATGAAACAGATTTTACCCTCTCGGATTTTGTCTCAGACCTTAGAGCACCGACACCTACAGCGGCAGCCGAACTTGCTACACCCAATACACTCGATTTAAAGAAGCAAATCACCGAGTGGACCGATGGTATGCATTACCGATTATCTTCTGTTTTCCAACAGAAAAAGACAGAACTTCTCTATTTAGATGAACGACTTGAGCGAACATCACCGTACCTAAAAGTCCAAGAACTTCATGAAAAATTAAAGCGAACGAATGAAGATTTAAAGCGAAACTTCAGCTATCAGCTCGATTTAAAACGACGTCTTACTGAATCATTAAAAGAGCGAATGCGATCTCCAATTGAACGCATTTATGCGGGGAAAGAGAAACAGGAACAACTCGCCATCAGACTGGATCGCAGCATACAGACGCTTTGGACCTCTAAACTCAATCGGTTTGACCTCTTAAGAGAAAAACTATCAGCCTTAAATCCACTTCACGTGATGGATAAAGGTTTCGCACTCATTGAAAAAGATCATCATGTCATCACATCGGTTAAATCGCTTGTTCCAGGCGATCAGATTGATTTAAGACTTAAAGATGGTCAAGCAAGTGCCACAATTACCAAGATTAAGGAGAACTAGCTATGGAAAAGAAATCATTTGAACAACTGCTCAAGGATTTGGAACAAGTCGTCAAAGACTTAGAAAATAAAGAGATTCCTTTGGATGAAGCTGTGAAGAAATATCAACTCGGTCTCGAACTTTCAAAGGCATGTTACCAAATGCTCGAAGAAGCAGAAAAACTCGTGGTGAAGGAAATTAAATAATGTTTGATTTGAATGACATCAAAGATCCTAGCTTCATAAAAAATTTAACATTAAAAGAATTAAAAATACTCGCGGATGAAATTCGTGTCTTTTTAATGCAGTCGATTGAAAAGACTGGAGGACACTTAAGTTCCAATTTAGGCACTGTGGAACTCATTATCGCACTTCATTATGTCTTTAATAGTCCCGAAGACACCTTGATTTTTGATGTAGGGCATCAGACATATACCCATAAGATATTGACAGGTCGCGCAAAGGATATGGCAACACTTCGTCAAACTAAAGGGCTATCAGGGTATATCAATTATCAGGAATCGATTCATGACCAATGGGAATCCGGACATGCAGGAACTGCACTTTCTGCGCTTTATGGAGCGCTTGTTGCTAAAGACTTACACCAAGAAAAAGGCGATGGTATTGCTATCATAGGGGATGCATCAATTACTAATGGTATGGCTTTTGAGGCACTCAATCTTTTAGGCAGTAATCCTAAGTATAAGGGGATTATCGTTTTAAATGATAACGAGATGAGTATCTCAAAGAGTGTGGGTTCCATCTCCAATGCACTGACAAAATTCCGTTCGATGAAAATCGTGATCAAATGGAAGCGTATCTGGACCAAGATATTACCTGCGTTTATCTTGAATTTCTTGTCTCGTGTGAAACGAGGAATCCGAGGATTTTTACAGCGCCAAAACATTTTCGAAGATTTGGGCTATATGTATATCGGACCGATCGATGGGCACGATTTAAAGAGTCTGATCCATCATTTTGAACAGATTAAAAAGATTAAGAAGTCTGTGGTTCTACATATCATTACCGAAAAAGGGAAAGGTCATATTGAAGCAGAGAATGATAAAGTCGGGACCTTCCATGGCGTATCCAAACCATCCAATGGCATTAAGCATGGTATCTCATGGAGTGAAATGATCAGTTTGATCATGGAAAAGTACCAAGAAAAAGAAAAAACGTATGTCATTATGCCTGCGATGGAAGTGGGGACACACTTTTCTCATTTTGCCAAAACATATCCTGATCGTTATTTAGATGTTGGGATTGCTGAAGAACATGCTGCGACGATGGCAGCGATGCTTGCCCATCAACATGTCAAGGTATTTTTACCTCTTTACGCCACCTTTGCACAGCGTGCTTTTGATCAGATTTTAAATGATATCGCCAGAAGCAACCACCACGTTGTCTTTGGGATTGACCGCGCAGGTATTGTGGGTGAAGATGGATCGACCCATCAAGGGCTCTTTGATGTTTCGATGTTTTATGTCATGCCTAATCTCGTGATCACCATGCCTTATGATGCGAACGAGGCCTCAAACCTTCTAAATTATGCATTGAATGGACAAAGTCATCCCTTTGTGATTCGCTATCCACGGGGAACTGTCTTGTTTGATAAAGAAAAAGATAGCATTCATTTTGATGAAATCACACCAACTTGGGTGAAACTAGTCGAAGGAAATGACGTGAACCTCATCAGTTATGGTCCGTCGCTTGATCTGCTAAAGAAGGCGGCAGAAGAGTTAAAGATAGAGGCCAACGTGATCAATGCACGATTTATTAAACCTATTGATGAAAACATGCTTCATCAGATATTAAAAGATGGACATCCAGTCCTCGTTTATGAAGAAGGCTCAAATACAGGATCTTTATATCCGCAGATTTTACAATTTATGGCAACTCATAACTATCACAATAAGATTACTTCGATGTCCATTACCGATCAAGTGGTTGATCATGGTCATTATGATGATATGTTAAAAGCACTTAACATGGATTTGGTCCATGTTAAAGAAGCCATTCAAAAACTCTTATCATGAGACTCGATCGCTATTTAACCTCAGCACGTTTAGTTCAATCGCGTAGTCAAGCCTATGATTACATCAAACGAGGGTTTGTCTATGTCAATAATACGCAAGAATACAAACCGGCAAGAGAGATTTCCACTGAGACCGTAGAAATTAGAAAAGACATTCAGTTTGTCAGTCGTGCGGGTGAAAAGTTGCAGGGAGCCATCCTTGATTTTGGTTTAGTATTTGATGGTAAAATAGTCATTGATGTGGGATCATCCACCGGTGGATTTACCCAGTGTGCACTGATGCATGAAGCGAAGAAAGTCTATAGCTATGATGTCGGAAAAGAACAGATGGATCAAGAACTAAAGAAAGATCCTAGGAT
>JBBIMC010000146.1:0-3712 GCA_037444605.1 Mycoplasmatota bacterium
TACCATGAGGAACCTGCGAGTTGTGGCATGGTATTCGTATCTCTACGTCCTTTAATGCCTTTATAATTGACATGAAGCCATTCAGTCGCGTTAGCCAATGGTGATTCACCCGTACCTGAGGGACGAATATTCTTTAAAACGGGAAGTTCAAGAGGAAGATCATCATCTTCTAAGATATGGATATTCCCATCTTCATCATAGATGACAGGGAAAGGTTCTCCCCAATAACGTTGTCTTGAAAAGACCCAATCGCGAATCTTGTAGGTACTATGTCCATAGCCTTGTTTTGTTTTCTCAAGATAATCGATAATCTTTGTTTTCGCATCTTCATTATAAAGGCCATCGATAATGCCTGAGTTATAATGGAGACCATCTCCGGTATATGCCGTTTCAGAGACACCTTGAATGACCTCAACAATGTCAAGACCATGGGCTTGAGCGAACTCAAAATCACGTTCGTCATGGGCGGGAACCGCCATGACAGCGCCTGTCCCATAATGCATTAAGACATAATCAGCAATCCAAATGGGAACCTTTTTATGATTGAGCGGGTTAATCGCAAACGAACCGGTGAAGACACCTGTCTTTGATTTATCTAACGCACGGTCCATATCATTTTTCATTTTTGTCGTTTCGATATACGCTTTGACCGATGCCATTTCATCTTCGGTGGTAATGGATAAGACTAAAGGATGCTCTGGAGCAAGCACGCAATATGTCGCACCATAGATGGTGTCGGGTCTAGTGGTAAAGATGTCAAATGATTCTTCTGAATCTGCAACCTTAAAGGTCATCATCGCACCATTGGATTTGCCAATCCAGTTTCGCTGCATATCTTTTAAATGTTCGGGCCAATCTAAGGTATCTAGATCGTTTAATAAGCGATCCGCATAAGCAGTAATCCGAAGCACCCATTGACGCATCGCTTTTTTAACGACGGGATATTGTCCACGTTCAGACACCATTTTTCCATCAACAACTTCAATTTCATCGTTGGCTAAGACGGTTCCTAAAGCTTCACACCAATTGACCTCTACATCTTTTAATACGGCTAAACCATGTTCATATAACTTTTTGAAAATCCACTGTGTCCACTTAAAATACTCAGGATCTGGGGTTGCAAACTCGCGATCCCAGTCGATACCCTTTCCTGCTTCAATAATCTGACGCTTGAAATTTTCGATATTTTGATACGTGAATGAGCGTGGATCTTTTCCTGTTGAAAGTGCATATTGTTCTGCGGGAAGTCCAAAAGCATCCCAACCCATGGGATGAAGGACGTTATAGCCTTGCATACGCTTGTAGCGGCTGATGATATCGGTCGCTGTATACCCTTCAATATGACCGACATGCAGTCCATTTGCAGAGGGATAAGGAAACATATCTAAAACATAGTATTTTGGTTTATAGCGATCTTCTGATGTTTTGAAGAGTTTGTTTTCATACCAGTAACGTTGCCATTTCTTTTCAATTGTCTTGTAGTCGTAGTACATGGGATTACCTTCTTTCATATCATATCTATTATAATAAAAAAAGGTCATTTTTCCAACAAAAAAAGGGATTTTGTTATCCCCTTTTGTTTTTACTTAACTGCTTCGATGTACTTGACTAAATCGCCAACGGTTTTAATGCTTTGTGCTTGTTCATCAGAGACTTCAATTTTGAATTCATCTTCAATGTTCATGATGAGTTCAACCGCATCAATGGAATCGGCACCAAGATCTTCCGCAAGACGAGCTTCTAATGTTACTTTTTCAGCAGGTACATTTAA
Source organism: Mycoplasmatota bacterium (assembly GCA_037444605.1). Taxonomy (GTDB): domain Bacteria; phylum Bacillota_I; class Bacilli_A; order Acholeplasmatales; family Acholeplasmataceae; genus Peloplasma. The sequence goes on from JBBIMC010000146.1 coordinate 1,772, forward strand.
TTCTTCAACAATCATTTCTTTTACACGTTCAAAAATCACGTTCATATCCTCCTTAGCTCAGCAATTGTTATTATAAGACACTTTCCTAAAATTGTCAATTTAAATTATACTGCTTTTTTTTGAAGTTCAAAGCATTTTTTGAATATTTCGTTATGTGAACGTTTTCTTTTCTTTTTTTTCAAGATAATCTTGCAATCATTAAGCAATGTGTTACAATGAATGCATTAAAAAAGTCAAGCTTCTTTCCAAGACGAGGGATTTTATCCTTTCCGAGTATATTCGAGAATAGAAAGCCAGCTTTTGGCTTTTTTTCATTAAAAAGGAGAATGGTTATGAAAAAATTACTAGTTTTAATGATCGTATTGTTAAGTGTTTTTGGGGCTTCATCCTGTACAAACTCAAGCAATGTGTTTGAATTTGTCATTGATGAATCCTATACCGAGTATGTGACCATGGCAACATCAGCAGACTATCCCCCCTATGAATCGATTGTTGAAGGTGAAGATGGGAAAAACACTGTTGTCGGTGTGGATATTGAAATCGCCAAAGAAATTGCCAAAGCCCTTGGAAAGAATTTGCGTGTCGTTCATAAAGGGTTTGATTTCTTAATCGAAGATGTGAGAAGTGGGAAAGTTGATTTTATTATTGCTGCAATGACGCCAACACCATCTCGTGCAGAAATTATTGATTTCAGTCAATCTTATTATACGGAAGAATCTGTTCCACAAGTCGTCTTAATTCATCAAGATAATGTCAGTACCTATGGAAGCATTGAAGATTTAAACATGTCAGGTGTGCGTGTAGGTGCACAAACCGGATCTATTCAAGCTGAATTTGCCGAAGTTTTTACACCTAATGCGACTGCGAAGATCATTCAAGACTTGAATGAGCTCATGAATAACTTACAAAACGGACAAATCGATGCTCTTTTCACGGAAGGACCTGTCGCAGATACAAGAATTAATCAAGGAGCACCTTTCGTTAAACTACAGTTGGATATATTAGAAGGTTATGAAGGCAATGCTGTTGGGGTTAAAAAGGGAAATACAGCTTTACTTGAAGTCATCAATCAAGTCATTTCTGATCTGATTGCTCAAGATAAAATATCTGAATGGCTCAATGAATACTCTGCTTAATCAGATTTTACTGAATTTCTCTTTTCTCGAAAACCCTTATAGTATTTCATTATTGTTCCAAGGGCTTGGCATGACGCTCATGCTCGCCTTTTTGGCTGTGCTTTTAGGAAGTTTCCTTGCACTTATTCCTGCATTAATGCGTTTATCATCTTATAAAGTCTTGAGCATACCCGCTACGGCGTATGTTGAAATCATCAGAGGAACACCGATGCTCGTGCAGGTGCTCTTGATCTATCAAATCTTAAATATCCCCTTGGTGATTATTTTCGGGATTGATATGGGAAGCTTTGTTCCTGGTTTAGTTGCTTTACTCATCAATAGTTCAGCCTATATCTCTGAGATTATCCGTGGTGGCATACTTGCTGTCGACCGGGGTCAAACGGAGGCTGCACGTTCTCTTGGTTTGTCACAAGCCAAGACGATGCGTTATATCGTCTTACCACAGGCGATTAAAAACATTTTTCCTGCTTTAGGTAATGAGTTTGTCACGATCATCAAGGAAACATCCATCTTCATGTATTTAGGGGTGGCTGAACTGATGTATCAAGTGGGGATTATCAAAGCAAGTTCTCCTGCGGTAACTGAACTTTATATCACAGCAGGTATCTTGTATTTAATTCTCACATATCCGTTATCAAAATTGATGAACTGGATTGAAAGGAGATTACGCCATGCCGACGCAAAATGATGCCCTGATCGTAGTTAAAGATTTAAAAAAATCGTTTAAAGGGACCATTCATGCCCTCACCGGTGTCAATCTATCGATCCACCAGGGAGAAGTCGTCTCGATCATCGGTCCTTCAGG
>JBBIMC010000146.1:3722-4159 GCA_037444605.1 Mycoplasmatota bacterium
TGGATTAAACGAGGAGAGCATGTTTCGGTTGTAGGTCCTTCAGGTTCTGGTAAATCGACCCTTTTACGCTGTATGAATTTGATGGAAATTCCTAGTTCTGGTGTCGTTTTCTTTAATGGCAAAGAACTTTCGATTAAAGACCCTCATCTCAACGAGTTGCGTGAAAACATGGTGATGGTGTTTCAATCGTTCAACTTGTTCCCTCATCTATCGGTCACTGAGAATATTACTTTGGCACCAAAACTTGTCAAAAAGATGAGTGATCAAGATGCGAAAGCATTGGCAGTATCGCTATTGGATCAAGTGGGTTTATCTGATAAAATTGATGCTTACCCCTCACAACTGTCTGGCGGTCAAAAACAGCGGGTCGCGATCGCACGCGCCCTGGCCATGCATCCGCAAGTTCTTCTCTTCGATGAACCGACTTCTGCCTTAGA
>JBBIMC010000147.1:0-1040 GCA_037444605.1 Mycoplasmatota bacterium
GTATCTTTGTATGCTTGATGCACGCGCACTTGAACTTTATATTGATGCGTTATTTGAGACCTTATATCTCGTCTTTGGGACTGGCATCTTCGTTCTGGTTATCGGCTTTATCATCGGTTTTATCCTTTATTCAACCGAACCTAAATCCCCGTTTCAACTTCATAAGGGATTTCATATCTTACATCGTGTTATCGCAACCTTAAATGATATTGCAAGATCCATTCCCTTTATCATTTTACTCATCATGATGATCCCTGTCACGAGAGCGTTTGTAGGCACCATTTTAGGACCTACAGCAGCTCTACCCTCATTGATTATCAGTGCATCCCCATTTTTCGCAAGAGTCGTCCATATGGCTTTAAAAGAAGTCCCCTATGAGTCCATCGAAGCACTACAATCACTTGGAGCGACTAAGAGAACCATGATTCGAATCATCCTCAAAGAAGCCATGCCTGCACTTGTTTCTGGCTTTACACTTACTCTTGTTACCCTGGTTGGATTTATCGCAGCAGCGGCAGTCATCGGAGCCGGTGGTCTTGCCTACCTCGCGTATGAATACGGAAAATTCGGCAATAATTACCCACTGATGTATCTATCAATATTTACCATTTTATGTTTAGTTTTTATCATTCAAATCACAGGAGATGTTCTCTCAAGAACACTCAATCACAGAACAACAAAAGGAGCTTAATATGAAAAAATTATTGATTATTTTAGTCTTATTTATCACAGCATTAACGATTCAAGGATGCCAAAGTGACGATGATGTCATCAAGGTGATTGCGACCACAACCCCTCATGGGGAAATATTAGAATTTGTTCGACCAGCACTTTTGGAGTTAGGCTATGAACTTGAAATTGTGATTACATCGGATTATTATCTGCCCAATCCAGCGGTTGCTGCGGGTGATGCTGATGCAAACTTTTTCCAACATATCCCTTTTCTTAATCTTTACAACTCAGAAAATCCGAATTCCCCTCTATATAATGCATTAGGCGTTCATATTGAGCCTATTGGACTTTATGCGAGCGGATCAATT
>JBBIMC010000147.1:1058-4158 GCA_037444605.1 Mycoplasmatota bacterium
GATCAATTACCTTAGAGAGTATTCCCCAAGGTGCTACAGTTCTTATTTCTAACTCAACATCAGATCATGGTCGTGCATTGAATCTATTAGAACAAGCAGGTCTTATCACACTCTCTGAAGGTTTTGATATATTGAGTACAGATATTGATTTTAATGAAGTCATCGTTTCAAATCCCAAAGGTTTGGTCATCGAAGCAGATGTTGCTCCCGATTTCTTAATCGCAGCATACAACAATAACGAAGCTGATCTATATATTATCAATTCCAATTATGTGCTTGAAGGAGGATACAATCCATCTGAAGATGCTATATTTATCGAATCAGCAACCGATAACCCTTATGTCAATATTTTAGCTATCTTAGAAGATCGATTAGAGGATCCCAAAATCGTCGCGTTGATTGAAGTTCTCTCATCACCTGAGGTTAAAGCATTCATTAATGAAAACTACAATGGTGCGGTAATCCCTGCATAACTTGAGTCCCTCTCAATTGAGAGGGATTTTCTTTTTCATTTGTGATATTATAGAAATGGTAGAAGAAAGAAGGGACATCCATGAATATGCAACCCATTCTCGATACGATTATCGAGACCATAAAAAGAGATTATAAAGACGATATAGCCATCTTTGTCGTGATGGGATCTCATCTCTATCATGACACCCATGCAAAATCGGATTTGGACATGTATTTTATCCCTAAAACGAAGCATGGATTTGAACTTGCTCGCGTATTTATCATTGATGGTATTGGTTTTGACCTATGGCCCATTTCATGGGAACGAATCGAACGCATCGCAAAGCACGAGGAACGCATCGGATCGATCGTTACTGAAGGTAAGATCGTCTATTATGGTGATGAAGACGATCTAAAGAGATTTAATGAATTGAGGGATCTTGCAAACGATAAAAGCAATCCAGGATACTACATTTACCGATCCAGACAACAGACGAAAACCATCTATCAGGATTTATATTTTCTTAATCAAGTTGAGACGTTATCTCAAACGAGATATTTTGCAATCCAAGTGATTTATGGACTCACCTTCGCGATAGCATTATTAAATCAAACACCAATAAAACGAGGAAGAGGAAAGCTTCTTGGGGAAATCCTATCCATGACATATATCCCTGAAGATTTTGCAGTCAATTACACCACTATCTTCGACTCAAAAGATGTCAATGAAATAAAGAATGCAGTGAATAGTCTAGTCACTGCAACACAATCATTAATCGATAAAAGTTGGTTTCAATTGATTGATCAATCATTTTCAAGTGAAGCAACAGGTTTTTATGAAGAGTTGATCAATAATTACAACAAGATTGAACGTGCGACACAAATCGGTGATCATGTAACGGCATTGTATGCTGCTGCGGAAATCAATCACGAAATTGATGACATCATCGCGCATCGTGGAGTATCCCTGTCGGATCTTCCCGACATGCTTGAAGCGTATGATCCCAAGGATTTGACCGAGTTTTATGCGTGTTCAAAAGCACATCAACAAAAACTTGTCGACATACTAAAACGTCATCAAATAAACATTAATGTTCTAAAAGATGTTAACGAACTCAAATCGTTTCTTGATCATCATAAAGGAGAAAAATAACATGGTTGGACATATCAATGAATTAACTGCTAAAATACTTGAAAGCCCAGAAGTGAAACATGCATCGATCAAAGTCTTGGTCTCACCAAAAGAAGGATGGGACGGCTATGTGATGCGTGTTCTTCACGTCGAAAAAGATGGATTTACCCCTAAACACAGCCATCCATGGCCACATATCAATTATATTATTGAAGGGGATGGAGAATTGATGATCAATGGTGAATATCATCAAATCTCCGCTGGATCATATGCTTATATCCCTGGAGGAGCTCTCCATCAATTTAAAAACATCGGTGATTCAAGATTTAGTTTTATCTGCATAGTACCAGAAGAAGGGCATCGTTAATGCTCTTTTTTTATCTTGCTTGATTTGCTGCTATCTTGGGTTATAATGATTACGAGGTGTTCAAGTGAAAAAGACGATTATAGAAGTCGCAAAAGAACTCAATCTATCTCCCTCAACCATTTCGAAAATTGTGAATGGTAAAGGTCGAATCAGTCAAGATACCAGAGATCGTGTTTTAAAATATGTTCAAGAATCTGGTTATGTTGCGATGTCTTCTGCACGAATACTCTCCAGTAAAAAAAGCTGGACAATCGGCGTCATTTATTCGGATATTTCATTGATCGGGTTTGAACATCCATTTTTCTCACGCATTCTTCAATCCTTCAAGGATGAAGTTGAAAAAGAAGGCTACGAAATCGTCCTTATTGTTTCAAAATTAGGGAATATAGAAATGACATATTTGGATTGGTGTCGCAACAAAAAAGTGGATGGTGTACTTATTTTGATGGGTAACATCAACAATCCCAATATCCAACAACTCGTCGCATCACCCATCCCTGTCGTTTCTGCGGATATTGTTATGCCAAATCTTTATTCAGTATTTTCAGATGATGTGATGGGGGTAAAACTATTCATCGAGTATGCCCAAAAATTAGGGTATAAGCATTTAGGTATCGTCACAGGACCACTCACTGCACGTTCCTTCTACAATCGACTCGATCATTTTAGAATGTTGATGAAGGAGTTTCATATACCCTATCAGGAATCAGATATTTATGTTGCTGATGGCTTTGGTTTTGAACATGGATATACGATTGGTAAAGCTATTGCTTTAGATCAAAATCACCCAGATATTTTTCTGGTGACCTCAGACGTGATTGCGTTTGGTGTGATTCGGGGATTACAAGATCAAGGTATGCATGTTCCTGATGATATCTCTATCGTGGGTTATGACGATATCGATTTTGCAAGACATTATGTTCCAGCACTCACCACGATAAAGCAAGATACAAAAGAAATAGGTCTTCAAGCTGCTCGGCAATTAATGGAGTTGATTGCCGATCCCATACAAAAAAAGCAGACGATTCAATTGATTCCTGTCACACTAATCGAAAGACAAACAACAAAAAAGAAACTTTAGTCTTGACACGGTTGACTAAAAACTATATACTACATATGAAAACGCATACATAGCATCGAAGGATTTC
>JBBIMC010000148.1:0-4142 GCA_037444605.1 Mycoplasmatota bacterium
CCAAATTCATTAGGGATTGGACCTTTCAACCATGGCTTACCTGAGGGAACACCTGAAATACCTTCATCAGAAAATAGAACATATTCTTGATCATCAAAATCGTAAAACTCTAGCGTCAACCGATCAAATAACTTTCGAGGAGTTTGATGTTTAACACCAAGTTTTTCAAAACGCTTTTGCCAATACGAAATAGCTTGATCAGAGGAAACTCGAAATCCTGTTTTTGCAATCTCGTTGGTTCCTTTAATCGCTTTTGCAGCACCTGGAAAATCAAAAAATGTCATATCAGTTCCTGCATTGCCTTCATCATCAGCAAAAAATAAATGATATGTTTGGATATCGTCTTGATTGATTGTTTTTTTGACTAATCTTATGCCTAACGTGTATGTAAAAAATTCATAAATTTTTTCAGCACTGCTTGTCATCGCAGTCACATGATGGATACCGAGTAGTGGTTTCATGTAAATACCTCCATGATTTGATTATATAAAATCGATAACGATTAATCCAGTATTTTGTTTCGAATTCGAAATTTATTTTGTGTTTTCTTTCGTTTTACTTTCGACATATAACCTAAAATGAGATATAATATGAATATAGATGAATCCATTATTAACATCAGGTGATGCGATTGAAAAAACAAAAGTACTGGTACAAATTAGACAATGCAGGAAAAATATTCCCTGCGGTTTCCCAAGATGAGCGCAGCAATGTTTTTAGACTTTCATTCTATCTCAATGAAACTGTGCAACCCAACATCTTAGAAGAAGCCGTCAATAAAGTATTACCTCGATTTGAAACGTTCGCCGTCCAACTTAAAAATGGACTTTTTTGGAATTATTTCGCTGCAAACTCAAAACATTTTGTGGTTGAACCCGAACCCGCACAAATATGTAAGTATTTTAAAGCTGTGCATAATCATGGCTATCTATTTAAAGTGTATTATTTAGACAACAAGATCACTTTGGAAACATTCCATGCCATTTCTGATGGCACAGGTGCGATGCATTTCCTTAAATCCATCACTTACAACTACTATAAACTTCGTGGAGAAAAAATCGACCATGAAGGTAAAATTCTCAGTGAAAAGCCCTATTCTAAAAAGGAAAGTGAAGATACTTTCGTTTCTAATTATGACAAGAGCAAGGTCAAAAACTTAAAGGAAGAAAAAGCGTATCATTTCAGTGGTGAGCGTTTTGCAAACCATTGGGTTTTAATGCTCAAAATTAAGACGGATACCAAAGCATTACTTAATCTTGTTAAACAAAAATACCAATGTACGGTGACTCAGTTTGTCACCGCATTATTGGCTTATTCCATCTTCAAAGAATCCGTCGACTTAGTCGGTGGTAAAAAACCATTAAAAATCTTTATTCCTGTTAATTTACGACCTTATTTCGATTCTGTGACCTTGCGTAACTTCTCGCTTTATATTAAAGGCACATACGATCAAAAGAAAACAGATTGGACCTTTGAATCCATGCTTGAAGTGACGAAAGAGCAGTATAAAGACCAACTTGATAAGGAAAAACTTCATTCGCGGATCAGTTCTTTAGTCAGTTTTGAAAAGAATCTGTTCTTGCGTGTGATGCCACTGGTTTTGAAAACAATCGCGTTTAAAATCGGTTATAACATTTTAGGAGAATCTATCTCTAGCTGTTCGATTTCCAATTTAGGTGTCGTTGATCTTCCGGAAAGTCTCTCTGAAAAGATTATTGATACAGACTTTGTTAACGCAGGCTATGGAATTGCGATGACACTCATCTCAATGAAATCGCACACCAATATCATTTTAAGTTCTCCTCTTAAGGATTTATCCATCATGAACCATATCATTCAATTTTTAGTCAACGAAGGTTTAGATTTGACCCTCGATTCTAATTATCGGGAGGGATACGATGAGATATTGTAAAACATGTCATGTCCATTATGATACCGATTTAGAACACTGCATGCTCTGTAATGGAGAACTTGAAAAAGAAAATGATCAAGTAGAAACTTTTAAGTTTACTGAATGTACGAAAAGAAAAGCGTCGCGTTTCTTTTCTCGACTCTTTATTTTCCTAAACATTATTTCGATTTTGGTGACGCTATATTTAGATTATAATGATAGTCCAGCGCTTACGTGGTCACTCATTGTCACCATCACTAACGTTTACGCCATCTCGATGTTTATCATGCTTGCAGTGCCTACGATATGGACATCGAAACTGACAAAAAGTATTGTCATAACCGTCGGAATGCTCATATTGATTGGTCTAGCACTCAGAGATCATTCCTGGGCACTTGATTATGTCTTTCCACTTGCAGTCACGTTGAACATCTTTATTGTTACTCTTCTCATTATTGTTAATAAAAAGAAATGGTTTGATTATTTTTCAAGTTTGATCATCATTACGATTATCGGCTTAGTTCCCGGACTTCTCAATTTGCTTCATGTTGTTGAAGTCTCATGGCCATCTGTTGTATGCTTCGTTTATGCATTGGTCACACTGTTAGGGATTATATTCCTTCCATCAAAATCGAGTAGAGACGAATTTAGACGGCGCTTTCATATTTAATCATAACAAGAGCGGTGCTTCAAAGGTGAAGCACCGCTCTTTCATTTAAGGGTTTGGGATATCTTTTGACTCCTGATTCATTTGTTTTACCATGTAATTAAAAATATCTTTTCTTGTGATAATTCCAATGAACGATCCAAAATCATCAAGGACAGGAACGAAGTTTTGCCGCGTTGCTACATCAATAATATCTTCAATATTGGTGTGGATAGGGACAGATATATTATCTTTGTTTCGAGGAACCTTGTTGATGGATGTGTGTTCTGTTTTTGTGAAATCGAGCTGGTGATCCTTAATGTACCATAGAAGGTCGCCTTCAGAAAGTGTACCTACATATTTTCCATGCCTGTCGAGAATGGGAATCGAGTTATAACGATAAATCTGCATTTTTTCCAATGCTTGGCGTATCGTGAAATCATTATAGAGATACGCCACTTTTTCTTTCGGTGTTAAACAAAATAATACGTTCATAGTTCTCCTCATTTTTACTGAGTTTTGGTCAAATAACATAGGTATAGAATACGCTTTTGAAAGCGTTACGCATCAACATCGCTAGATGTCAATCATGATGTAGAATAGGAATTGTTATCGACCATCTATATTATATCATAGATATAATGACATGCAAACACAAATGATGATAACGCTATCATTTCACATATTTCTTTGAATTTCATTGATCTAATAATGGCTTATCAAGAAAAGAAAAACCAATGGGGGTTGCCCATTGGTTAACGTTTTGGATTTTTCTTTAATAAGAACCAGACAATTAATACGTATAAGATAACGAGAATGACCCACGTAATCAATGCTTGTGTAACCCCGTTAGGCGCAAAACTAGCTAAGAGTAAAATGGGGAAACCAAAGATAATAGCTGTGGTTGTACCGGTCACGATATCGGTTGCGGCTGGTGTTTCATAATAGGGATCCACTTCACGTAGGAGTGCAATCCCGGTGGATGCTGTACCGGTCATCATCCCATACATACTCGCGAATGCAGGTAAGTCATATTGATGATAAACACGTTTAGTAATTTTATGGAGATAATACATTGTCGCAAGTCCACCAACGGTTGTGATCACGAAGAAGGTAATCCAAACAGCAGGCGATGCTAAATCTTCAATATTGATCGATACGATGGATGCGACCACCATGAAGTCAAACACGACACCTGCAATACGATTGAGCATATAATTATTCGGATATTGTCGTGTCATCCAATTTTTTGAACGTAAATAATTGAATAATTTTTTAGCAAGCAACGCGATGACCATACCAAAGATAAAGTTAAATCCCCAGATTAATGAACCGACAAGACGATAGATTCCGGGACTTAATGAAGCGAGTTTAATGAGGCCAAACATAGTCAGCAGTGTGACGCCATAGACCACGATGATCAAGACGATTTGCATCGTCAGTTTATCAATGGATTCTGCAACAGGAATTTCATCAGGTGATTCGACTTCTTGGACACTGGTTAACCGAACGGCAGATTCTTCACCTGTGACCTTTTTACGATAAACTTTATTTAAATAGAGGACACCACCGATACATGCCCAGATGAAGCCCATGGATGAAATG
>JBBIMC010000149.1:0-4132 GCA_037444605.1 Mycoplasmatota bacterium
CCACGGATTGCGCGTGATAGTATTGATTATTCAAGAATGACACCCCAACCCGGTGATGAGATCAAGTACACATTTAGTTTTGATGAAAAATTTTACGATGAAAATCCCCAAGAACTCTGCTATCTCACCCATACCTCATTAGCCACTCATGGTATCATTAACCTTCATCTCAATGAATCATCCATGTACAGTGGAATTGTTGAAGGTGTAGGACCACGCTATTGTCCTTCCATTGAAGATAAAGTGGTTCGTTTCCACGATAAGGATCGTCATCAAATCTTTATTGAACCTGAAAGTATGGAAATCGATGAAATGTACGTCCAAGGATTTTCATCGAGTATGCCAAAATACGTCCAAGAACAGATGATTCGCACGATTCCTGGTTTAGAAAACGTTAAAATCATTAAATACGCGTATGCGATAGAATATGATGCGATCAATCCTATGCAACTCTATCCATCTTTGGAAACAAAAAAAATTCAAAACCTCTTTTGCGCTGGACAAATTAATGGAACGAGTGGATATGAAGAAGCAGCCGGACAAGGATTGATGGCTGGAATCAATGCATCATTAAAAATATCCAATAAGGAGCCCCTCATCTTGAAAAGACACGAAGCATATATTGGTGTCCTTATTGATGATTTAGTCACCAAAGGTGTGCTTGACCCATATCGATTACTCACGTCAAGGGCTGAACATCGACTATTACTTAGACATGATAACGCCGATCTTCGTTTACGCGATTATGGCTATCAAATTGGTCTGGTTGATGAGAAGACATATCAAAATTTCCTTGCTAAAAAGAAAGCATTCGAAGACTTATATCAAGAAGCAAGCACATACCGAGTTATGCCTAATAAAGAAAATAATGATTATTTGCAATCTAGACAGTCCGCTCCATTGTATGAAGCGATCACGATGACCGATCTACTCAAGCGTCCAGAAATCGGTCTTGAAGATGTGCGTCACTTTATGGGGCATCACATCAATGAAGATATTATTGAACAACTTGAAGTCAAAATAAAATATGAGGGGTATATTCAAAAAGCACTTAGAGAAGCTGAAAAAATGCAAAGACTAGAAAATAAACATATTCCCGACTGGATTAACTATCATAAGGTAAAAAATATTTCTTCAGAAGCGAGAGAAAAACTGATAAAAATCAATCCAAGAACGCTTGGTCAAGCATCGCGTATTTCAGGGGTAAATCCAGCGGATATTTCTGTTTTACTCGTTTATTTAGAGTCTACTGGTGATCGACATGACGTTTAATGAAAACGTTCAAGCGTTGTTAAATATTACCCTTACTGAAGAACAACTTAAGCGATTTAATGATTACTACCATGAGCTAATCGAGTATAATAAAATCACAAACCTCACCACAATTACAGATGAGGAAGGTGTGTACTTCAAACATTTTTTTGATTCACTTACCCTAGCTAGAACAATCGATATGAATAAAATATCCACATTATGTGATATGGGTTCAGGTGCTGGTTTTCCGAGCATCCCATTAAAGATTGTTTATCCACACCTAAAAATCACGATTGTGGACTCTCTTAATAAACGCATACTATTTCTCAAAAAACTCAATGAGGTTTTAGAAATTCCAGATGTTTCTTGTATTCATGATCGAATTGAAACATTCGCTCTGAAAAATCTAGCCTCGTTTGATTTAGTTACAGCACGCGCCTTAGGTCATCTGAGACTCATTTCAGAAATGGGCATACCCATGGTGAGAGAGGGAGGAATCTTTGTTCCACTTAAAGGGCCCCATTTTCAAGATGAAATCGATCAATCAGTCAATGCACTCAAACTTCTTAAAGCATCGATAGAAAAGATAGACGTATTTGAACTTCCCAATCAATTGGGCAAACGTGCCAACATCATCATTCGTAAACATAAACACATTACAGGATATCCAAGAGCATATCATGTAATGACAAAAAAACCATTATAAGAAGGTGTCATATGGGCAAGATTATTGCTGTTTCAAATCAAAAAGGTGGTGTCGGAAAGACAACAACAAGCGTCAATCTTGCCGCTGCACTTTCACAACATGATCGAAAGGTTCTCCTTGTAGACTTTGACCCCCAAGCGAGTACCACAACGAGTTTAGGTATCAACAGAAGTATGCTTTACTCGACCATTTTTGATGTCATTCTCGATGTCAAAGATATCCATGAAACAATTATTCATCTGCCTGAAATTATGGTTGATGTTATACCCGCAACCATCGAACTTGCACAAATTGAAGTGCGTCTCGAACACGATGACCGAGAATATGTGTTAAGTCATAAGTTATCCCAAATCATTCATCTATACGATTTTGTGATCATCGATTGTCCACCCAGTCTGGGGCTTTTAACGCTAAGTGCACTCTACGCTTCAGATTCAGTGTTAATTCCTGTTCAATGTCAATTCCTAGCCATCGATGGGCTTACGCAACTTCTAAATACCATAAGAATTGTGCAAAAGAAAAAGAAGGTGAACGGAAAAGCACTTGATATCGAAGGGGTTCTCCTGACTATGCTCGATAAACGAACAAAAGCGGGATGGGAAATTGTGCACGAAATCAAAGACTATTTTAAAGAAGGGGTTTTTGATACCATTATTACGAGCAATGTAGCTGCTCAGGTTGCCCCAACATATGGACTTCCAGTTCTTACATTTGCGCCAAAATCACCTGCAGCTAAATTATACAAATCCCTAGCAAAGGAGATCGTCGAAAAAAATGAGCGAAGACAAGAAAGCTAGAACCTTCACCGATCTACTCCATGAACATCGCGTAGATGAGGTCTTAGAAGGGGAAATCATCGAAGAAATTTCCTTGAATGATATTAAATCCAATCCATTTCAACCAAGACGCGTTTTTGACGAAGATAAAATCAATGAACTTGCCCAATCGATTAAAGAACATGGAGTATTTCAACCCATCATTCTAAAAAAGGTTAAGCAAGGTTACATGATTGTTTCCGGTGAAAGACGTTTTCGTGCTGCGTTAAAAGTAGGACTTAAAACAATTCCTTCAATTATTCGTCAATATGAAGAAGCGAAAGTTGCTGAAATTGCCTTAGCTGAAAATCTACAAAGAGAAAACTTGACACCCATTGAAGAAGCTGAAGCCTACAAAGTTATCATGAAAAATATGAGTTTAACGCAAGCTGATCTCGCCTTAAAAGTTGGTAAGAGCCGCTCACACGTCACGAATACTTTAGGGTTATTAAATCTTCCGCAAGAAGTCCAAAATCTTCTATTGACCAATCAGATCAGTATGGGGCATGCACGCGCCTTAAGTAAATTGGAAAACCCCCAAAAAATCATCAAACTTGCCCATCAAATCATCGATAAACAACTGAGTGTGCGTCAAATCGAAGAACTCACTAAAATTGAAGAAAAAACAAACAAGATTGAGCGTAAAAAGATCTCAAGATATCAATCAGAAGAGAAAAAACTTTCATCAGTTATGGGGCAACGTGTAAGAATTGACGAGAAAAAGATTGTCATCTATGTTAAGGATGATCAATTAGAAGAGATTATTGAAAGGCTCCTTAAATCATGAAATATGAGGTAGGGGATAAGATCATCACCAAAAAACAACACGTTTGCGGCAGTGATACTTGGACGATTGAACGCATTGGTGCTGAAGTCCGTATCAAATGTGATAAATGTGGACGTGAAGTGATGATGCTTAAGATGGAACTCGATCGTAAAATCAAAAGTATTGTCGAAAAGAATCGTTAACAAGATTATAAAGCGAAACAAGAGGCTTCTCGAACACTTTGTGTGTTTTGCAAAGTATGTTCTTAAAGCCTTTTCTTATGACCTCATTTAAACGGTGATGAAAAAATGAATTTTGCATCGAAAATTCTTGCATTTTTGTAAATGATAAGATAGAATATAAAAGCAAGCCCAAAAATGGAGGGGTAGCGAAGTGGCTAAACGCGGTAGACTGTAAATCTACTCCCTACGGGTTCGGCAGTTCGAATCTGCCCCCCTCCACCACTTATAATTCGACCTTGTGGCATGTTCTTAACAAACACCGCCAAAGATATTGACAAGGTCATTTTATAATGATAGAATGATAAAGCACGCCCGAGAGGGAGTGCGAGAAGGTCTTTGAAAACTGAAT
>JBBIMC010000150.1:0-1338 GCA_037444605.1 Mycoplasmatota bacterium
GATGAAGGTGGTTTCGGTTGGTCTCTTCTAGGCTTTTGCGTCCCCATCGTGGGTCTAGTTCTTTATTTGGTCTGGAAAGATGAACGCCCTGTGACAGCGAGAGATTCCTTAAGAGGATTCATCGCCTATCTCATTTTTTTAGGCTTCGCTATTGTGGTCTATGTCATCTTCATTATTGGTATCTTGGGAGCAGCGAACTATCCATATGGACCATAAGTCTTATTGCCCATCATGTGGTAGAGACCTTGCCCATGATTATGCATGTCTCCATCAAGTCAAATTAACAAAACTCGAAGTGATGATCATTTATCTCATGGTCATCCTTTTTCCTATTTTACTCATCCCTAATGATGTACTGATTTCACCTTGGGGTTGGGATTCTTTTCTACCATCCACAGCGCTTGCTCTGATGGGTATATTGATCATTTTGACACTACTGAATCTTATCTTTAATCGTCCGTATCTCGCCTTATTTTTCGGATGTCATCAAAAAAGAGAGCGCTCACCCCTCTTTTTTCACAGAGTATGGGTATTATGTGTGCGCTGCAGTGGGATATATCTAGGTATACTTATGATGATGATCAGTTATTTTATCATCTTTCCTTGGTGGCTTTATCTACTTTTATCACTACCATTATTGATAGATGGTATTTTACAACAGAAAAACATTCTTAACAGTAATGGACCTCGACGCTTGATCACTGGGTTACTTTTTGGTTTCTCTTTAGTTTTCATGGTGAATCTCATGATTTACGGCATGATGTTACTTTCCTCATGGATTGTATCCTTATTATAAAAAAAACCTCTTGCGAGGTTTACGTGATTTTATCGTATAAAGATTGAGGAATCTCCTTGTATCGATTCCAAATGGCAAGAAGAACCATCGCACGATCACTGGTCGCGCCACCAATTACGATATTTCTTTCAAGTAGATCTTGAACACTGTCACTTATGGATAGCAAATGAAAAATCAATGGAATGGCTTGATAGATGGAACATGCAGTCCCAGAATAGGATTTTATAAAGGACTTGGTATCACTCATTTCAAGTCCTTTTTCTATTTTATGAATCAATCCTTTGGGGGCTAAATGGAGTGAACGGTAAATCGCATCCTTCATTGAATAGGATTGGAGTTCAATCCATAGCTGATCTAACATTTGAAATAGCATTTTATACTCTAAGCGACTTGATAGAACATTCGTAAGTTCAAATGCCCATGATAGAGGTTTGTCGAGTTCTTTGCTGACCCAATAGGGAACAAAGCCCACGAGATGATCATCATCCTTTTCTACCTCTTGAAGACCTAAGCGAAGATCGCTATTCAGTTGATTGATCACT
>JBBIMC010000150.1:1348-4062 GCA_037444605.1 Mycoplasmatota bacterium
GCATAACTTTCAACGTATCCCTGATAAGTCCCACCAGGTCGAAATTTGTTAAATAGTAGTTGATGATAATCTGCTTTATCAAAGTTTTCTTGTTTTAAAACTGCTTCATAAAGCCATGATAGCATCTGTCCTTGAACAGTGATATCACCAAGTTTGGCATCTGGATAAGCATAATAAGAATGTCCTGCTTCGTCATATTCTTCCTTTTTTGGAACTTGAAACAACAAATATTTTCGTTTTGCAAGTTCTTCAAGATAGTCCCCATTGTACATCCAATGGTATCCAAGTGAGGATGCATTACCGAATAACGCAGGTTTAATCCATGATTTCATGATTATCGCACCTTTCGCATAAATTCATAAAGTTCTTTGGTTTGGGGTTGATCAAGTATAGTAGGTTTTCCCTGTTCAACAATCTTTCCTTTATCCATAAAGATGACATAATCCGCAAAATCCCTAACAAATCCCATGACGTGCGTAACAAAGATAAAATCTTTGCCTAATCCTTTAAGTTCTTCAACCGCTCTTAAAACCTCATCGGTTAAAATAGGATCTAAGTAAGACGTGGGTTCATCAAGAAAGATAATATCTGGATTGACAGATAATGCTCGGGCGATAGAAGCTCGTTGTGCTTGACCACCTGAGACGTTTTTGGGAAGTTTATGTGTTTGGTCCTCAAGATGGAGCATGCCTAAATACTTTTCAGCAATCTGATCCGCTTCATCTTTTTCAAAACCACGTGTCTTCTCTAAAACGAGTGTGATGTTTTGTTTCAAGGTTAAATGAAACAAATTATGGTTTTGGAACACAAAACCGATTTTTTTCCGGTAATCCTCTTCATCGACATCGTGATCGTTGATTTTGATTGAACCAGAAGTAGGCTTTTCCAAACCACTCATCAAACGAATCAACGTCGATTTTCCGGATCCAGATACCCCGATAATCGCAACAGAATTATACCCCTCTAAATCCAAAGTGAGGTCACTTAGTACTTCCACATCATAGGTGTGAGAAAGTTGATTTAAATGAATTTTCATAATGCCCACTTCCTTTGGACCCATTTGGTAAGTTGTGATAAGGGAATCGTGATAATTAGATACAAAATCCACATTAAGACGTACCCCTCAACAAAAGCAAATGTCTTGGATTGAGCCACACGAATCGCATAATATAGTTCATTGTAAGAAAGCACGTTTAAAAGTGCACTTCCTTTAATGATCATCGAAAAGTTATTCATCATCGGTGGCATTAAGATCCGTATGACTTGAGGGATAATAATATAACGATAGCGTTGGTAAGGCGTAAAGCCAAACAAATCCATGGTTAAATATTGATCTCTAGAGATACTAGAGAAGGCCGATTTATAGACATTCATCATGTAAGGAGTCATATAAAAGACGAGTGCAGTGAAACCCAGTGCATTTCGGTTAAACGTTCCAAAGGCTGGTCCAATGACAAACGCTGTAATGACCACTAAGACAAGAAGAGGTGTCCCATAGATGATTTCTGTAAATACATCCGTTAACGCATTTAAATACTTGACTTTTGAGATAGAAAATAAATAGAAAATAAAGCCTAAAACCAAACTTCCAAGAAGTGATAAAATGGATACCAAAATGGTATTGATGACACCTTCTGAAATCATTTCTTGGTAATCAGCAAATGAGACAAGACTAAAATCAGAAGTTTGACGCAAGATGACAAAAACAATAAAGGCAATAACAGTAAAGATCGCTAAGATATAACTGAATAGTTTACTCTTCATTGATATAGAAATCTAAGCCATAGCGTCCAAGACGATCGAGAAGCACAGCATCCCAAGTTTCCTTTAGGATGTCGTAAAGTCCACCATCATCATTGAAGGTAGCGATAAATTCATTGGCCTTTTCAATGAGTTCAGTATTACCTTTCTTCACCGCCATACCAATAGGACTAGCCACAAATGGATCCCAAACAACCATGGTCGTTGTTGGATTTGCTTTAAAACCATCAACCACAGGGTTTGCACTCATCAAGAGAACATCCGCAGTTCCTTGTGCAACCGATTCAACGGCAGTTCCTAGATCAGTCGCTTCGGTAACTTCTTTCCCATAGGATTGTGGAATCGATGCTGAAACTTGAGAAGCAATACCCACATAACGGGCATTTTCAATCGCAAGAATATCTTCAACAGTTGAATCCTCGGTTAAACCATTTGCGGTCGCAAAATCCTTATTCACCAATGTGATAATCTTAAAGTAGAAGTAAGGATCAGAAAAATCTACGGAGACTTTTCTCGCTTCAGTAATACTCATTGAGGCAATCGCAATATCGACTTCACCAGCTTCAAGTGCAGGAATAATACTTGAGAATTCTGTATTGACGATTTCTACTTCAACGCCTAAGAATTCACCAAAAGCTAACGCGATATCAACGGAAATACCTTCGGGATCATTGCTTGTCGTTACTGTTTCAAAGGGTGGATAGCGTAAATCCATCGCAACCCGTAAGACATCATCGTTTTGTCCACAAGCTGCCACACTCAAGCTGGTCACAGCTAAGATCAGTAATAGTAAAAATTTCTTCATATAGATATTCCTCCTAATTTCGTTATCTTTATTATAATTTACATTGTTATTTATAGCAAAACAATATGCACAAAAATATTTTGAATTAGAAATAATTTATAAAAGAAAAACCCGTTAGGGTTATTTCATAATTCTTCTCACAAGTTTT
>JBBIMC010000151.1:0-3808 GCA_037444605.1 Mycoplasmatota bacterium
CTATGTGAGCCAGTATTTGGTATTCTACATCGATTTTAGTGCAGAAGATCCTGCAGATATTATCTCTGCTCCTGTCGTGATCAATCATGCCGAAAACAGTTGGTATGCTGGAATAGACCGTGGGGTTTATATTAACAATGTCATTTACACGTTATCCTACACGGGTTTGGTCAGCTTTGATCTAGAAACCAAACAAGTCTTGCAGACCATCAATTTCTCAATTCCTGAGTTTAATGAATAAGATGAAGAAAGCCGGCAACGGCTTTTTTTATGCTATAATATTTTTGGTGATGATATGAAATATCAAGTAGAAGTGATCATTGAGCGTAAGCGAGATGATGTTATCAAAGCATATCTCGATTCAGACATGATGAAAAAGTGGGAAAAGGGATTAACGGATGTCGAATCTGTGAAAGGTTCTTTATTTGATGAGGGATCAGAAGGTTATCTTCATTTTTCGTTTGGTCCGAATACGATGAAGATGAAAGTGACTAACGAGAAGATTGCATTCCCTGAACAAGTGATTCAAATTTTTGAAGTTCCTGGAGCATGGAATCGTTGTGATAATCATTTTTTTGATCAGAATGGACATACCCTTTGGATCATGGATGTGGAGTTTCGATTCGCTGAAGATCCCAATCTCCCCGTCGAACGATTTATGGAACAAACCAAAGCAGGAATGATATTATTTAAAAACTTTATGATGGGGTTAGACGATGCATAAAAAAGTTGGAATTTTCATTCAAGTAATAACACTTTTATTTTTCCTGGTCAGCTGTGATGTTGAACTCGCTCCAGTCATCCCTACACCACCGATTGATGACTCAAAAATTGAGTCTTTTGATCGTCTTTTTAATGATTCAGAACAAAAAACCATCACGATTATCATCACTGAAGAATCTTGGGAAAATCTCGATCAGGTGATGTTGAATTATTATCAGCAATTTGGGAATTTCCGTACGGATGTCTATGCCCGTGCGGATTTCAAGTTTGAAGATAGTCAAGGGGAAGTTTATATTGAAGATATCGGTTTTCGTACCCGGGGCAATCTCTCTCGAACACGGATCGTCAATGATAACGGAGATCCACAACTTTCCCATTTCAAAATATCATTTCATGAAACCTATGATATCGATTATTCAAAACGTCAGGTTTTCGATGTTGAAGAACTCGACATGAAGTATAACCGCAATTGGGATGAAACGTATCTTACCGAGAAATTCTCATTAGGTCTTTTTCAGTCCTTTGGTGTTTATGCAGCAGAAACCACGATGGCAAAACTCTATCTTAAAATCGGAGACTCGACTTACTTTTATGGTCTTTACACCATTTTTGAACCGATTGATAAGCTCTTTTTAGAAAAACGCATCGGTGAACAAGCAGCAGAAGGCGATCTTTATAAAGCCTTATGGCAGGGCTATGGACCTGCAAATTTGAGTAATAACTATCACTTTGAAGCGATTGGGATTAAAAATGAAGCCACTGGGTATCGTCCAGCGTACGATTTAAAAACGAACAAGAAGACATCCAATCATGAATCCTTAAAAGCCTTTATTAACGATATTAATCTAAAATATGGTTCTGTGTTTGAAACGTATATAGAAGAAAATTTCGAAGTCGATATGTTCTTACGACTGCTCGCAGTCGGAGTGTTATTAGGAAATCCTGATGATTATCGTGCGATGGGAAACAACTATTATTTTTACCAAAATGATGTCACCCATAAGTGGGGCATGGTTCCCTATGATTATGACCACGGAATGGGTCAAGGCTGGGATGGTGCACCTGTCTTTTCTAACTGGTCAGTGGGCATGGATATTTATACATGGGGTAATTTAAATGCTGCTTTTCTTGGAATTGAAGATTATCCTCACGTTCTGGTTGATAAGATACTTGCCATTGAGACATATCAACTTCAATATGAAGCCTATCTTGCAGAATTGATCGATCCAAGTAAAGATTTATTTGATCCCAATGTTTTTATGGCGATCTATGAATCACAACGTTCTTTATATAATGAAGGTTTATCAAGTGCGATGCAAAATCAATCCTTTGGACTGCGTAATGTGATCGATTACATGAATAATAAAATTACTGACATTCAAAACCAATTAACCTATTATCAATCCAATCCTGATGAACGGTAAAATTTGAGTAAAAATAAGGCATTAACCCTAAAAGTTGAGGACTATTTTGTTATGATAGACTTAGAAAAGGAGATGTTTTATGCGTAAATTTGTCGTCGCTTATGTCTGTGTTCATAACAGTTGTCGTTCACAGATGGCAGAAGCACTCACTAAAGCTTATTATTCTGATTATTTTGACGCATTCAGTGGTGGGACTGAAACCAAGCCAAAAATCAATCAAGATGCCGTAAGAATCATTAAGAAAATCCATGGCATCGATATGAATCAAACGCAATATTCAAAATTGATTGATGAACTCCCACAAGAGGTGGATCTTCTCATTACGATGGGTTGTAACGTTGAGTGCCCCTTTATCCCGACACAACATCGTGAAGACTGGGGTTTAGATGATCCCTCTGGGCTTGATGATGATGCATTTATCGACACACAACGTCTCATATTAGAAAAAATCCAGTCTCTCAAAACACGGATCTTATCTGGAGAAATCAAACTCATATAACTTAGGAAGGTGTGAAAACACTTTCTTTTTTTTGAACTTCAAAGTATAGTGACAATTGATGGCTTTTATGCTATACTTCTTTTTGATTTATTATGACAAAAGGAGAATCACACGATGTATGAATTAATCATTGTTGGTGCGGGACCTGCTGGGTTATACGCAGCCACATGTGCAGCGATGAATGAACTTAAAGCCATCGTTATTGAGTCGTCACAGGAGTTTGGTGGACAACTCACTTTATATAAGGACAAAGCGGTTTACGATATGCCAGGATTTGCAAAAATAAGTGGTGGAGATTTGGTTTCAAGTTTTTATAAACAATATCAAAACTATGAAAATGAAGTCCCCATTATGCTTAATACACAAGCTATCGATGTCGTCCACTATGAGGATCATTTTGATATCATTACCAATCAGGGGACACTGCAGACAAAAACCATCTTGCTCGCCAATGGGGGTGGGATGTTTCAACCTAAGAAATTAGAGATTCCATCCTCAGAAAACTATCCTACGATCCATTATTCCGTCAAGAATATTCATGACTATCATGATTTGGATGTCGTTGTTTTAGGTGGTGGTGATTCAGCGGTCGACTGGGCACTCTCTCTTCAAGGTATTGCTAAATCGGTCACGCTAGTTCACAGAAGACATGAATTTCGGGCACATCAACGCAATGTTGACATGTTCAAGGATCAAGGATCTATTTTAACACCGTATATCGCGAAAGCGTTACATGGTGAAAATGCCCTCAAGGGGATCACGATTGAGCATACGGAAACCAAAGAAGAAGTGTTGCTGAAAGCAGATGCTATTTTAGTCTTCTATGGAGCAAGTCCTGTGCGAAGTAAAGCAGACATCTGGAAAGTACATTTCAAAGACAATTCGATTTTAGTGAAGCAAAATATGCAAACCTCATGTCATCGTATTTATGCTGTAGGTAATAGCATTACCTACGAGGGAAAACTCAAAATGATTGTTACAGCATTAGGAGAAGCAGCGACTGCCATCGGTGCGATCACGAAGTATTTGTACCCCCAAAAAACACACAGTTATAAGCATTAAATATTTGGATGAATCTCGCTTGAAATGTGGTAAATTAGTGCTATAATGAGACAGGTGATAATATAATATGTGGGATCAATTCATTTCCTTTCTAACCTCA
>JBBIMC010000151.1:3818-4061 GCA_037444605.1 Mycoplasmatota bacterium
CTTTGGGAACTCGCACTGATCTTCTTTGCTAAAATTATTGAAGTAACGATTGCGACGATGCGCGTTATTTTAATCACGAAAGGCTTCCGTAGACCGGGAACCATTCTTTCCTTTTTTGAAATTTTACTCTGGGTCTTTATCGCTTCCCGTGTCATTATGGGGATTGCAGAATTTCCGATGAAAGGGATTGTCTATAGTTTAGGTTTCACCGCAGGAATTTATTTTGGTTCTCTCTTAGAAAAT
>JBBIMC010000152.1:0-4032 GCA_037444605.1 Mycoplasmatota bacterium
AGGGGGCAATGTCATCAAGATTTAATGAAAAGATAAAATATAGGAAACCATAAACAAGACCAAAGATCGCGACACGCAACCAGATGAGATAAGACAACGTTCGTGGATGATAGGACATAGACTAATCCTTTCTTAATCGAATGGATATTCGCACATAGCGAATAACGCATGAAAATGATATTTGGGTGAAATTTTGTTATTTAATCCGACCTAATCCAATTTTTTTATAAACCTTTTGCATCTTTCGTTGTGCGATAAATCGTGCACGTTCAGCACCTTGATTTAATATATCGTCCAATTTCGAATCATTGATAATCTGGAAATAGCGCTGTTGAATCGGTCTTATCGCATCCACGACAACTTCTGCAAGCTCCGCTTTAAACGTAGCATAATTTGAATCTTTGTATTTTTCTTCCAAATCTTTAATCGAATAATCGGATAATGACGCATAGATGGTTAATAAGTTTGCGATACCAGGCTTTTTCTTGGGATCAAACTTAATGGTTGCATCTGAATCGGTGACCGCAGATTTAATTTTGTTTCTTATCAAAGGCAAATCATCTAAAAGAAGAATATATGATTTTGGATTTTCATCGGATTTACTCATCTTTTTCGTGGGATCGGTTAGACTCTTGATCCGTGCACCGGTCTGTGGGAAAAATCCTTCAGGAACAACGAACGTTTCACCATAGGTATTGTTGAAACGTGTAGCTAAATTTCGTGTGAGTTCAAGATGTTGTTTCTGATCATCACCAATGGGGACAACATGCGCATCATATAATAAGATATCTGCAGCCATAAGTGCAGGATACGTCAATAATGATGTACGAATCCCATCGGTTTGTTTACCTTTTATCCTTATATTGTGTCATACGTTCCATTTCACCGACATAAGCTGTTGATTCCATGATATAGCCCAATGCAGCATGTTCCGCTATTTCGGATTGAATAAATAGATTCACTTTTTCAGGATCTAAGCCACACGCAAGGTAAAGTGCTGCCACAGAACGAATGTTTTTCTTCAGTTCTTGGCGGTCTTGAGGTGTAGTAATGGCGTGCAAATCAGCAATAAAAATGAAGAATTCTGTTTCTTCCAGTTCATCTTGTAGTTTTACAAACTGACGTAAAGCCCCAATGTAATTTCCTAATGTCAGTTTACCAGTGGGCTGAATTCCTGAGACTAGCGTCTTACGTTTAGCTGCCTTCACTTGTAAATGAACAGGTAATTGAACCTCATCCACGGTTTTTGTTTGAATGGTTGGCATAATATGTTTCCTCCTTAAAAAAATAAACGTCCCTAGACAAAGTCTAAGGACGTATCAACGCGGTGCCACCTTAGTTCCAAGCATTGCTTGGCGCTCAATATCGTTAAAGCCGATTGACTTTGTACTCCAAGGACCCAACCGATGATTGATATTGTCCGGCTTTCACCCTCCCGGTTCGCTAAGCAAATCAGCATCATCTTTTTTCCTTTTCATCGTACATCATTTATTATACACGAACAAACGTTATTCTTCAAGTACCTTTTCGAGTTCATCAATCAAGACGTTAAAGCGCTCTATGACGGCCATAAATGTTTCTTTAGAGGTGAGATCAGCACCGGCTTTGGCTGCTTGATTTACTGGGTAATCCGATCCGCCTGATTTAAGAAGACCTAAATAGTTTTCCATCGCTTTGGCTTCACCCTTCTTAACATTCGCATAAATCTTCAAGGATGCGCTATAGGATGTGGCATATTGATAGACATAAAATGGGGTGTAGAAGAGGTGAGGAATATACGCCCAAACGTATTCTTTACCATTTTCTGTTGTAATATCGAGATCATAATAATGCTTGTAAAGATCAATCATAATCTTCGATAACGATTGATAGGTGATGGGGACACCTTGTTCGACCAATTTATTGGCTTCATATTCATAGGTTGCGAACAGGGTTTGACGATAGAATGTTGCCATGATACCATCAATGGCATTTTCTAAGAGAGCAATCTTTTGTTCTTTAGAAGTTGCCTTCTTCAGTAAATAATCTAAAAGGACATGTTCATTAAAGGTTGATGCGATTTCTGCAACGAAAATTGTGTAATCAGCAATCGGCATGGGTTGATTTGCATTTGAGAAGATGGTGTGAGCGCTATGACCCGCTTCATGAGCAAGGGTGAAAACAGAGTCTAAGGTTTCATCATGGTTAAGTAAGATGTAAGGATGAAATCCATAAAGTCCTGATGAATACGCACCCGTACGCTTACCTTCTTGAGGATAAGCATCGACAAATCCATCTTTAACCGCTTCTTTTTGATTCTTAACGTAATCTGGATGCATGCCTTCAATGGCTTCAAAGAAGAGAGATCTCGCTTGATCAAAAGGATACTTATTGTCATCTTTGGCAAGCTTCATGAAACGATCATAGGTATGATAGGTTTCAAGTTTTAAATATTTCTTTCTTAAGGCAATATAGCGTTTGATGGGTGCTGTATTTTCATAAGCCACATCTTTTAGATTGTGATAAACCGAAGTGGGAATGTTATTTCTAAAGAGAGCTGCTTCAAGAGAACTTTCATACTTTCTTGATTTATAATTGGCTGCAAGTTGTTGCAACACAAGATTATAAGCACTTGCAAATGCAGCGCGATTGTCCTTATATCGTTTGAATGCTGCTTCAAATACTAAACGTCGATCTTCCGCTGAGTCAAGTTCAGAAAGCATCGCACGATAATTGGCTTGCGTGACGGTCACTTCTTTTCCATCACTTAATGTAACCTTCTCATCCTGACGATCGATAATCGCGAGAGCTTGATAAAGCGAAGAAGGCACATTTCTTGTCGGACTGAAGAACGAAAGAAGTTGTTCTTGATCGGTCGACAAGACATGTTTTTGTTGATGGAAGAGTTGTTGCATAGGGAACTTATAATTTCTTAAAAAATCATCACTATCCACATATTCCATCACCTTTTCTTCACCTAAACTGATCAACTCAGGAGAGACGAAGGCTGTCTTTTGTGAGAGCTGTGAGAATAACAACATCAACTGTTGATTCTTCGCAGATTTTTCGTTATCCTTAAGGTTTAGATCACTACTTAGATGGATGTAACCATAGAGACGATAAAGCAATTTTGTCGCGTCTTCCTCAGCGACATAAAAGGCACGAAATGATGCGAGTTCATTGAGCTTTCCTTGGAAAGAACCCAATGTTTCAATATGGGCAGGTACTTTCTTTAAATCCTCTTCCCAAGCTTCCATACTTGGGTAAAACGTTGATAAATCCCATTTAGACATAGGTATAAACTTCCTTTCATGACATTAATTCAATTATAACCTATCTGAAGATGGATGTCGAATAAACGAAAGGTAATTATGTAAAATCATCGAAAAATAAAGAGACGATGTTGTATTTTAGACCAAATAACGTTATAATTAAACAACGGGACATCAGTTCCAACAAGAACACAAAGTGCTATAGGCTAAAACCTATGCTCCAGAAGGAGGAAGACAATGATTACAATTTTTACCACACCAAGTTGTTCATCTTGTCGGAAAGCGAAAAAGTGGCTTGATGATCATAAGATCTCTTATGAAGAAAAGAATCTGTTCAACCAACGCATCACCGAAGAAGATATTGATCGGATGCTTGAAAATGCAGAAAACGGATTCGAAGACATCATCTCAACCCGCTCAAAGATATTTAAGGAACAATCACTCGATGTTGAGGATATGCGCATCAGTGAACTCAAACAGTTCATAATCGACAATCCATCCGTTTTAAAACGACCCATTATCATTGATGGTGATAAAATGCAGGTTGGCTACAACGATGAAGAGATTCGAGTATTTATTCCTAAACGTCTACGTGAATTAATCATGTGTGTCGATTGCCCACAAGGCGAATACTGTGATTATCAAAGTGCACTCAAGCGCTACTTTGATGAAATTAAACAAGATATTCAAAGAACGAAGAATAACGCATAAAAAAAGGAACTCGCCTGGAATCCGTTACATTAAAACGGACACGATAAAAAAAGAGACATATTAGACTAAT
>JBBIMC010000153.1:0-4014 GCA_037444605.1 Mycoplasmatota bacterium
AATGACACGGTACGTGATTTCTTCAAAATGAACGTTAGTGATATGGAAGGATTGTTATCGTTAAACATCATGGGGTCCCTCATTCCTACACAAGTGTTTGCGAAGTTTATGAATAAAGACAGACATCCATCCATCATCAATATCAGTTCAATGAGTGCCTTTAAACCCTTAACGAAGATTCCAACCTACAGTGCCGCTAAAGCAGCCATCAATAACTTAACACAGTGGATGGCTGTCTATTTCGCCTCGGCAGGAATTCGTGTGAATGCATTGGCACCAGGGTTTTTCGCCACCGATCAAAATCGCCATCTCTTATTTAATCAAGATGGTTCAAGAACTGCACGCACCGCACTCATTTTAGATCATACCCCCATGGGTCGATTCGGGGAACCCGAAGAATTGATCGGCACACTTTTATGGTTGCTCGATCATGAAGTGTCTGGGTTTGTTACTGGCATCATTGTTCCAGTGGACGGTGGGTTTTCAGCATTCAGTGGGATATAGTTATGGAAATCTTCAGACATCTACCCAAGGATGCACCTCTCTCTAATCAGGAAATTAAAGAAGCCCTTATTGAATCAATAAAAGGAAAAACGTTAAAAAAAGTCTTACTCATTCCACCTGATATTACACGTTATCATTCGAATGCTGGAATGATTACCAACACCTATTATCATTTACTCAAAGATCAAGCAATCGTCGACATATTACCTGCCCTTGGCACCCACGATCCGATGACCAAAGAAGAAGTCAGTGATATGTATGGAGATATTCCTTTTGAACGCTTTATCGTCCACCGCTGGCGGACAGATATCGTCAAAGTTGGAGAAGTCCCTGCATCCTATGTCAAATCCATTACAGAAGGATTATGGGAAGCAGGCGTGACTATGGAACTCAATAAAGTCATTTTAGATCCTTCCTATGATTTGATCATCTCGATTGGTCAAGTAGTTCCTCATGAAGTGATTGGAATGGCCAATCACGCCAAAAATATCTTTGTGGGTTGTGGCGGAAAATCAACCATTCATCAATCCCACATGATCGGTGCTGTTTATGGCATGGAACGGATGATGGGAAAAGATCATACCCCGGTGAGAAAAGTACTCGATTATGCATGGGAACATTTTATCAAAGATCTTCCTCTCATCTTCGTCTTGACTGTGACGACAGCGCCTAATAATCACATTCAAACCCATGGACTTTTTATTGGTGATACACGACGTGTTCTAGAAGAAGCGATCGAAGTATCTCAAAGAAAAAACATCAACTTTGTTAAAACAGGCATTAAGAAGTGCATCGTATACTTAGATCCTAAAGAATTCCGCAGCACATGGCTCGGGAATAAAGCTATCTATCGTACCCGCATGGCGGTTGCTGATGGTGGGGATTTAATCGTGATTGCACCAGGGATTATGAAATTTGGCGAAGATGAAACCATTGATCATCTTATCCGTAAATATGGGTATGTAGGACGAGACAAAGTCCTTCAACTCTTTAAACAAAATGAAGACTTGCAAAAAAATATGAGTGCAGCAGCGCACCTCATCCATAGTTCTTCGGAAGGTCGTTTTAAGATTACGTATGCAGTGAAAGATATTGATCAGGACGCGATTAGAAAGGTTAACTTTTCTGCGATGAAGTATGAGGATGCGATCAAACAATACCCTATTGATACATTTTCACCAGGGTATAATACACTTCCTAATGGCGAAGACATTTACTTTATCCCCAATCCTGCATTAGGTTTATGGATCAATGAAGAGAAGTTTTTTGACCAAGACAAAAGGGGGGATGTTTGATGAAAGATAATCAATCTGTCGTAAGAATTCTCGACATATTAAAACTCATTGCTAAACATGAAGAAGGGATTACATTAGGAGATATCTATCGCACCCTAGGGATGTCAAAATCTACTGCGTATGATATCGTCCAAACCCTCTATAAGATGGATGCCGTGTATTATAAAGATCCCCATTTAAAGAATTATGTGATCGGATCAACCATGTTTGCCATTGGATCAGTCTATGCGAAAAACTCAAATCTCATCGAAATGTCGCACACTGAACTAAAAGCATTTGCTGAAGAAAACAATCGTGTCGTGATGTTAACCAAAAAAGTAGAAGACAAGATTATTGTCATCTATAAATATCAGCCAAAAACGGCTTTACTAAACCTTTCTGATGATATTGGAACCGTGAAACCTTTTGATGAAAAAACAGTATATACTCGCATTTTTCAAGCGAAAGTCCCGAAAAAGAAGGGTGAAGATATTCTCTGCTTAAGAGAGTATCAAGAGGATATTGGGATTGATGTAATCGCATGTCCACTCTACAATTTTGAACAGCGACTTGTTGGATCCATGCTAACCTTTGACATCATGATCGAAGATAAACAACAAGATCACATCATCGAAGACTTCCAAACCATCGCTAAACATGTATCAAAAAAACTAGGCTTTATCGAACCTTAAAAAAGAATGGTGTCAACATCTGACACCATTTTTTATATCATTTCACTGGGCATAATCGTTAAAGATTCATCAATTTTTTTTTGAAAAATCTTAAGTTCAAACCGATATACAAACCACGACAATAGACCAGATAATCCATCAGAGACTGCATAAGTTAACCAGATACCTGCAATCCCAAAGATTGGGGTTAAGATATACAAGGCGGGTATGTAGATAAAGAGTTGACGAGATAATGCAATTAAGAAAGCTCGAACCGGATATCCTAATGCTTGATAAACCGATGACATAATGAATTGATACCCGACAAATAAGAATCCAAAAGGCATAATCTTAAAAGCTTGAACACCAATAGAGATAAACAGTGGGTTGGCTTCTCTAGTGAAAAGTAACATCATGTATCTTGAAAAGAAGAAAACAATGACAGAGACGGTGATAAAATAGATGACTAAGTATTTCGTACTTAATTGGACACTTTCTTTTAATCGGTCATACTTTTGAGCACCGTAATTAAACCCAGCAATCGGAATCATCCCTTGAACCAGTCCAAACCCAGGGAGTAGAAGGAATGCCACAAGACGGTTAACGACACCATAGACCGAGATATAAATTTCTGGTTCTGTCGGTGCGTATTGATTGATTAAGTGGTTTACTGCAATAACTAAAAAAGAGACAAGACCATTACGTATAAAGGTAGGTACACCGATGATGACGGTTTCTTTCAGCATCGCAAAATCCACAGAATAAAATGACGATGTATCGATATGGAGAACAGATTTTTTAGATAGCGATGCGACTAAGATAAAGGCGAGCATTAACATTTTGGCAATAAACGTTGCTATCGCTGCACCAGAAACACCTAAACCTAGACCCCAATCAAAAATGAAAATAGGATCTAGTACCACATTGGAAAGTGCACCAATTAATAAGGAGATCATCGCGATTTTTGCGCGACCTTCTGCACGTGCTAGATTATTTAAAATAAGCGATGTTGTAAAAGGAAGTAGTGATAGAACAATCCAAAACATGTAATCTTCTGCATAACCAATATTGATAGAGGTTGCACCAAATAGGACTAAAATTTCATCCATAAAAATCAAGCTTATGACAGTAAGTGTGATAGCAATCACACCATTAAAGAAAAGCGCACTGTTGACAGAGCGTCGCATCACTTCTTTATCGCCACGACCAAACGCGCGAGAAAATATGGAAGAAGCACCGATCCCAAACATGAGACCGATGGCGAAAATTAAGGTTTGGAAAGGGAGTACAATGGTGAGCGCACCAATGGCGATTTCACCAGAACCCCATGCTAAAAAGATCGTATCAACTAGGTTATATAAGGCATTGGCAAACATTGCGATCGTTGCGGGAATGGCGAGTTTAAATAAAAGTTTTTTGACTTCCATTTCTCCAAGCATTATACTTTGTTCATGCTGCATAAACGGTCTCCTTTATACAAAAATTATTATAGCATGAAATAAATGTATCCATCGTGAAGAAATCATGAAATCTTGGTTTAGATCAAGATTTTTTTTGGATTATCG
>JBBIMC010000154.1:0-3988 GCA_037444605.1 Mycoplasmatota bacterium
CTTAAGTATTAACAAACTCAAGAATATCTTTTGTTAGCTGATCAGGAACATCAACCAATGGTGAATGCCCACAATTGTCATAGACGACGAGCTTCGATAATCCTTCTAGTGCTTTCACGTTTTCTAAGACCATATACTCAGGAACAACGATATCTTGTTTCGACCAGGTATGAAGAATGGGACACTTAATCCGACTGATTGTATTTGTACCTGCGTTATAGAAATTATGTTGATTAGACATATTTAGATTAGCAAGTGCCCAATCGGCATCAGGAAGATTCTTCTGTTTTAACGACTCATTGATCCACAACATATTGTCTTCTGGAGCAGGTTTACCCACAGTATAAATGGTCTTATCAAATACCCAACTCATGACAGCGAAATTCTTGTTTTTCTGTGCTTCGAGTAAGGGGATGACTTGGACTGGATCTTTCGCCATTTCATCAGCGGATTCATAGACTTGTCCAAGAAGCATTTGCCCTTTTTCATCCTTCTTAAAAACGGGATATCCACGGTGTGTCGTCGAATTGATTAGAACCATTTTTTCGACCGTTTCCGGGTGTGCAGCAGCGAGTTCTAAGGCAACTCCACCCCCAAGTGACCAACCGACGACAAACGCCTTTTTCACGTGTTTTGCTTGAAGGAATAAATACATGTCTTCAGCAAGTTCAGCAAGAGATTGAATTCGACGATAATACGTTGAATCACCAAATCCTCGCATATCAGGGGTGAGTACTTTCACATCTTTTGGCATCCGCTCTAAGAGGGGTGAGTAATGAAGTGATGATGAGAAATTACCATGAATCAATAGGAATACTTTTTCTCCTTCGCCCTGTTCAAGATAGTGAATGACTTCACCATTCTTTAAGACGATTTCTCTTTTTTCCATCGGCATAATTGACTCCTTTATATAAACACAATTTCTTTAAGACATGAGTGAAATGGACAAGCCATTTGACCTGTCCATCTCATTCATTAAAAACTATTTTGCGTTGACGACATCGATGGATTCAATTTCTCTAACTTTAGCAAAGCTCCATCCAGATGCTGTTAATTGATACTTGGTTAATGCGAGTGCTGTTAATCCCATACGGTTACCATTTGACCAGTCAATTGATCCAGCCATTGGAAGATCGATAGGTGCAGATTCAGCGAGTGCAATGAAGGATTCCCATGTCAATGCTTCAAAGTCTTCAACTCTTTCTAAGAGTGCGACAAATGTGTTGGCAGCAACATAACCAGCCATTGCATATGCGTTTGCCCATAATGACTTCGCTGCGGTTGTACCGTCAACTAAGTCAGACATATTCATATCATGAACAAAGCCTTCCCAATATTCTGCAGTGAAACCAGCGAGGTATGCGAATGAACCTTCACCAAGTGCATAGAATGGATCAGTGTCTAATTCATTCCAGTTCGCGAGTGTTGCATCACCGAGTTGTGCTGCGGTTGGTGCTGGCGCACCAGTGCTTGCGATATCAACCCATGCATTGGCATAGACGTTGTAAGGAAGTGGTGTCGCTGCATCAACTTGTGCTGGTGAGAAAACAGCAGCACTATTAACATAAGAGGAAAGCACGGGAACTGTACTGTTGTTCAAACGTAATGCGGTTGCTGCTGCGGTTGCAGGCGCTTGGTTTGAAGACAATAAGATGACACCAGGATTTTCAGCTAATGCTACAGGAACAACAGCGGCTGCAGTGTTCGCGTTGAATGGTAAGTAAACGACTCTGCTTGTCACGCCTTGTGCTGTGACTTCATCTTGGATACCTAACTTAATTGATTGTCCTGCATCGTCATCAGAATAGAGAACGACGATCTTATCAGTATCACCAAGTTTTGCATCGCCATTAGCACCAAATAAAGATTCATTGAGTGCTCTTGCAACCATCATACGACCTTCGGTACGATAGATAGGTTGAACGGATAAAATGTTATTGCCAACTTCGTTTTCAAAATAGAGTGAGTTAACACCAGTGACACCATAAACCATGGGGATACCT
Organism: Mycoplasmatota bacterium; assembly: GCA_037444605.1. Classification (GTDB taxonomy): domain Bacteria; phylum Bacillota_I; class Bacilli_A; order Acholeplasmatales; family Acholeplasmataceae; genus Peloplasma. Next base: position 2,004 of record JBBIMC010000154.1, read on the forward strand.
GTTTCTAACAAGTAGTCCATTGTCGCGTTGACTGTGTTCGTTCCAAAGTGACCAACGAGAGCAAACACTTTGTCTTCTTCAACGAGTTTCTTCGTTAAAGCAAGACCTGTTTCGCCATTAAATGTATCATCGTAATGGATGAACTTAATGTCTCTACCATCATGCGTTGCATTGTATTCATCAAAGACTACTTGCATCGCTAAATTAAAGGGAACACCAACACCAGCGAATACGCCAGAGGTTGCCGCTGTATTTCCGACGTAAATGAATTCGTCATCGATACCTTGTGTTCCGGCTTCACTTTCCGTACAACCGATTAATAGAAAACCGACCATAAGAAAGAAAGTTACAACTAACAATTTCTTCATATTATATCTCCTTTATTTTTTGTGCCTTTCGCACCTTTTACCATATTCATTAACTCTCACCGAGGTAAGCACTGATCAGTTGTTTGTCTTCTAATAGATCTTTTGCTTTACCCTCAGTCTTAATCTTACCCACTTCAAGCACATACGCGTAATCCGCGATTTTGAGTGTTTGCTTGGCGTTTTGTTCAACGATCAGAATCGTACGACCATCCTGCTTAATTCGTTGAATGATATTAAATATCTCTTTGATCACGAGTGGCGCTAATCCTAAGGATGGTTCATCCAAGAGGAGTAACTCTGGCGCACCCATGAGCGCACGTCCGATGGCGAGCATCTGTTGTTCACCGCCAGAGAGTGTTGAGGCTTGTTGACTTCTTCGTTCCTTCAAGATGGGGAAGTAACCGTAGGTTTCATCAAGAAGTTTTTTGATGCGTTCATTTCGTTTGATCTTCACATGATCTTTGGTGATCGACTTCAGCGAATACGCACCGACAAGTAAGTTTTCTTCCACCGTCAACCCCGTTAAGATCATGCGACCTTCTGGAGATTGCAAAATTCCTTTTTCAACGATTTTGTAGGGTGGTAGATTGTGAATGGGTTGTCCTTGATACAAAATCTCTCCAGACTTCACTTTGGCAATTCCTGAGATGGAACGAATGATCGATGTTTTCCCAGCACCATTGGCACCGAGCAGAGCAATAATGGATCCTTGGGGAACAGTCATATTAATGCCTTTGACCGCTTTGACAATGCCATAATCGATTTCAAGATTTTTAATCTCTAATGTATTAGTCATCGCTATCCTCCCCTAAGTAAGCTTTTCTCACTTCAGGATTAGCCTGAATTTCTTTAGGTGTTCCAATCCCAATCATTTTACCAAATGAAATCGCACATACTGTATCGCAGATCGACATGACTAATCCCATGTCGTGTTCTACAAGGAAGATAGTGATACCCATCGTTTGATTGATCGATTGAATCAGCTTGGCAAGATCTTTTGTTTCTGCATCATTGAGTCCTGCTGCGGGTTCATCTAAGATGATGAGCTTTGGATCGGTCATGAGCGTACGCGCGAGTTCGATCTTCTTCAAGATGCCATAGGGCAATCCATAAGGTGAGCGGAAAGCATAATCTTCAATCCCTAAAGTTTTTAAAATCTGATATGCTTTGGTTCGCAGTACAAGATCTTCACGTTTGACTTTCTTCGTATGCAGCATGTGCTCAAGATAATTGCTGATCAAGAGAGAATGTGCAGCGACGAGCAAGTTATCCATCACGGTCAATTCCCAGATGAGCTCGACGTTCTGAAAGGATCGTGCAATCCCTTCAGCAATCATGTCATGAGTTTTCCGTTCGTTTAAATCGACGATATAGCCCTCTTTGTTTGAGAAGTGGACATGACCATCGGTCGCTTTATAAAACTGGGTAATACAGTTGAAAACGGTGGTTTTACCCGCTCCATTGGGTCCGATGAGTCCGAAGATCTCACCACGCTTCACCTGGAAGGATAAATCGTTGACCGCTTTAACGCCACCGAAGTACATCTTGAGATGATCAACGGATAAATGGATATCTTCATGTTCACTCATGTGATTCATGATGTTGATCTTTTCAATC
>JBBIMC010000155.1:0-3958 GCA_037444605.1 Mycoplasmatota bacterium
ATGACGGATTTTGCCATCACGTACGATGGTGCTGCTTTTGCACCAAAAATAAACGAATGTGGGTAATAGGTTTCTCTAAACTCATGATCTGTCTTTAAACGTTGGTAGACATAAATGATATGAAGTATGTTCATAAGTTGACGTTTGTATTCATGAAGACGTTTGACCTGAATATCAAATAAACTGTCTACGTTAAGTTGAACTCCGGTATCTTTGTAAATAACATCTGCGAGTGCCTGTTTCTTCGCACGCTTCATGAGATCGACCTTGAATTGAACATCACGATCAAATCTAAATTGGTCGAATTTAACGAGTTGAGTTAAATCTTTACGCCATGCGTTACCAATTTTTTCATCTAAAATGCTGACCAGCTCTGGATTGGAATGAATCAACCAACGACGATGGGTAATCCCATTCGTTTTGTTGTTAAACTTGAGCGGATAAAGATGATAGAAATTACGCATTTCGATGTTTTTCAAGATGTTTGTATGAAGTTCTGCGACACCATTGATCGAAAATGAACCGTAGATACAAATGTGTGCCATACGGACATGATTTTGTCCGATAAGCCCCATTAAGTAAATCTGTTCTTTATTGAATCGACCATCGGATTCAAGGATGAACTTGAAACGACGATTCATTTCAGCTACAATTTCATAGATGCGTGGAAGTAAATTTCTAAAGATTTGAATATTCCACTTTTCTAAAGCTTCTGCTAAAATCGTATGGTTCGTAAATGCACAGGTCCGTTGGGTAATGTGCCATGATTCTTCATAACCAATTCCTTCTTCATCCATGAGAATGCGCATCATTTCGGGAATGACGAGTGTTGGATGGGTGTCATTGATCTGGAAAGTGTAGAAATTTGGAAATTCTCTGACATCTCTACCTAACGCTTTATGCTCGTTGATGGCATTTTTGACACCTGCAGCGCTAAACACATAAGATTGCATGAGTCTTAATGTCTTTCCTTCTTCGGTTGAATCATCAGGATAAAGTTGATCACATATTCTACGTGTCATTCTGACATATTCTTCACTCTTCACTTCTTGGCGATCAGAGGGTTCAGTCGACCAAAGACGAAGGGTTGTCACCACACCATTTTGATCTCCGACGATATTGACATCATAAGGAACGGCTTTAATCCATTGAGGATTAATCAAACGAGTGTTTTCTACGTAACCGAATAGAGGGATTTCAATCGCATCTTTATCGATCCGTTTTTCCCAAATGAATGGTTTATTTAACCAGGGATCAGGAAGTTCTACCTGACGGTGATTCTTGATCTCTTGCATGAAAAAACCATGTTGATAGCGTAGACTATTGCCATAAAGTGGTAATCCCACTGAAGCTGCAGAGTCTAAAAAGCAGGCAGCAAGTCTTCCAAGACCTCCATTGCCTAAGCCAGCATCTGCTTCACTGTTTTCCACTTCGTTTAAATCGATGCCTAATTCTTTGAACACATCGTTTACGACCTGATAATGACCACTGTTGTAAAGGTTATTGGTAATCAGTCGACCCATGAGAAATTCCATCGAAAAATAAATGGTTTTCTTCATTTGATGATCTTTGACGTATTGTTCAGTGATTGTTTTTTGACCATCTAACTCCGCTTCGAGAAGAGAAGCGAGCACGGTATAACGTTGATAAACATCCGATTGACCTACCTCAACGCCATACTGTTCCTTAAGACCAGCCAAAAACGCCGTTTTAAAGGCATTTTTACTCTTAAATATTGAATTCATAGTTGTCTCCTTAACATATATCTACGACTATTTTATCATGAAAACCATATAATGGTTTATATGATACCGTTTTTATTTACACCAAAAAAAAGGGTGAGGAATGCTCACCCTTTTGTTGCACCTGCCATGATGCCTTCGATTAAGTAACGTTGGAAAAGCATGTAAAGAATGGTGATTGGAATACCGACCATCAGAGCACCAGCAGCAAACGCTGAGTAGTTTCGATAGTTGATATCATTGATGAACTTGAATAACCCAACGGCGAGTGTCCACTGATTGGTTATATCGTAATCCTGTGGGGCACCCGCGGGTTTAAATCTTAAGAGATAACCTGGGAGTAAGTAGTCCATCCAAGGACCCATGAACATCGATACTGCAACGAAGGTTAAGATGGGTACCGCTAACGGTAAGATAATCTTGAAGAAAATCTGGATTTTAGAGGCACCATCGATCATCGCAGATTCATCGAGATCTTTAGGAATTTGTGAGAGGAATCCTTTGATGAGCCATAAGTTACCTGGAATACTTCCTCCAATATAGAGAATGGAAAGTGCTCTTGGTTGACCTAAGAGGCCAAACTTCCAGAATAAGACATACATCGCAATGAGTCCCATGAAAGATGGGAATGCTTGTAAGACTAAGATGGTGAGAAGCCCTGCTTTTTTACCTTTAAAACTAAAGCGTGCAAAGACATAAGCTGCCCCTGTAATTAAGATGGTTCCCACAAACATATTAATGAGAGCAATCGAAAGTGTATTCCAGTACCAACGTGTGAAGTTCGTTTCTTCAAAGAGGAATCTAAATGCTTCCCATGAAGGTGTTTCTGGCCAAATCGTATTGGGGATCGCGGTACGTATGTTCGAGAATGCCATACCAAAGATATAGACGACAGGAACGATAACGATCACGGCTACAAGTGTAATTTGTGCATAGACAAGAATCTTTTGAATCAGATATCCTGGTTTAAAGATGTCCTGAATGGCTTTTAGGGATACATTACGACGCTTAGGTAGAACTTTATAATGGATAAATCCATAGACAGGGATAAGCCCCATTAAGCCCACTTCTTTACCTTCATAACCTTTTTTACTTGCATAATCCACGACTAATCCCTGATGTAATAAAATGACGATGATGATGCCGTAAATAATGAGTAATGATTGGAGTAAGTTGTTAAAGAAGGAACGATAAATCACGAATGATGTAGGAATCAATATCACAAATCCAAGGAGTAGTAATCCAGCATAAAGCAAAATACGTTTACCCAAGATATCAAAGGTGAAGAGATGTTTAACTTCTCTTACATCCACATCCGTTAAGGACTTAAGTTTGACGTAATAAAGATTACCAATAATGGGAACAAACGAAATCAATCGATAATGTCCACCTTCATAACCCTTTTTAATCATCAAATCATAAACAGTTCCTTGATTAACCCAAATGATCAGTAAGACGAGATAGAGAATCACTAATAAGATGAATGGATTCATGATTAGTCCTCCTGGAACGCACGTGTTCTCGAAAGATTCCACGCGGTAATCGATCCCACGAACAAGAAGATGAGCACTGAGAACACAGAAGCCATGTTGTAGGTCGAATAATCAACGGTTAACTTATACATCCAAGAAATTAAGATATCGGTATCTCCGGCATAGCCTCTCGAGGCTTGACCCGCATTCGGACCACCACCTGTGATGAAGTAAATGACCCCGAAGTTGTTAAAGTTACCTGAGAAAGTCATAATGAGAATAGGTGCTGTAGAATAGAGAACCAGTGGCATCGTGATCTTGAAGATTTTCTGGAACCTGTTGGCTCCATCAATATCTGCTGCTTCATAAAGTGTGGCATCTATCGCAGTCATAACCCCAGTCATCAATGCCATAAAGTAGGGGAATCCGAGCCAAATATTGACAACGATCAGTGTTGTTCTGACAAACGTTGGATTGAATGGATTTGAGAACCATTGAATGTTATCTGGGCCTAAATACAAGTACTTCATAATGCCTGACAATGATTCAAAATTTTGCCCTAATAAGCCTAAATCAAAGAATGCTTGATAGAGTCCAACATCCTGTAAGAATTGGTTAACAAAGCCGTTTTCGTTGAACATAACTGAGAATACCATCTGTGAGAGTAACGCTGGAATCGCCCATGGTAAAATCAAAATGGTACGCCATAATTTACGGAAAACGACATGCTCACTGTTAAGGATG
>JBBIMC010000156.1:0-3955 GCA_037444605.1 Mycoplasmatota bacterium
ATTGGTGCTGATACGCCAAAATAGTCGAGTATTTTGGATTGTAAAAATTCGAGTGTTTCTTTGTCGATCAACTTGGGATCTACTGTTAAAGGTATGTATTCAGATTTTAAGTCGATCGGGATGATCGAGCTTCCTTTAGTACTGATAGAATCGTTTAGTGCTAAATCAAAAAGTTCTCTTTGTTTCTTCTTATCAGCTTCTGAAAGCATCCCATTCATCTTGATGATTCCTTTAATCTGCATGGATGACCTGACTGCGTTATCGATGCCTTGAAGCACATTTTCATTGATTGAGATGGTTTTTAGGATTGCTTCATGATCACCAGATGATCCGTTCCCTCCAAAGATGTCATTAGACGCAAAGTACTTCCTCAAGTGGATGACATTCTCATAAGGCAGTATAAACTGTTGTCCATCCTCAAAGTAGAACTTCAAGTAATAACCATCAGCATTATCTACTATTGCTTCTACCAAAATTGGTCTTAGTGGATATAGTGCTTTAAGCCCACCATTCATAGAATCAAACATTGGATACACAAATGCATTATCATTCAGTAGCAACAACGTAATTACTTTATAGATAAAGTCATAAGTTGTCATGAGTGGGTTAGGCTTATGCTTCAATAAAAAAGACAGTCGACCTTGCTTCTCGGTTACTGTCTTGTCTGCTTCAGTTTTAATGTATCTTGGTTTGAGTTTTGCACATTGGCTCGCAACTCTATCAATACATATCTTGACCACATCACTCTTTGAGATATTGTTTCCAAATGGAGTGAAGAAGGTATTGTTTTGATTTAATAACTGGAAAGTATTTGTTGAACCTTCCTTTTTCTTTCTCATGAAATTGCCCACTAAATCTCTCTCCTTTTGAGTATCAAAAAAGGCTACTGATTAAGGTAACCTTCATTTAATTATCTATAAAGTAATCATAACTTATCAAATATATTGTTTTAGCCATTCTGGCATATTAGGATCATCAATGTTCCAGGACGCTTCTACTTCTTCACCCATATTCCATTCACTTTCATGCCCATCAAATATTTTTATTCTATGGCATTTAAATTTAGTCACAACATTTCCCTCTAGTCTGTACTCATTCCAATAATAACTTTTACCATAGCCACTCCATTCACTAGTTGTGTAAATCGTCATATGATTTCCCTCCATGGTTACTCTAATTATACTAATTCACTCATACTTTGTTTAAATGTATCACAAAAAATACAGAGAATCAATTACAAAATCTCTAAGTCATCATATTTTCATAGTCCATTTAATACATTTTCAAAACGCTATTGACATATTTCATAGTTGATCAGTTAAATGATTGGTCTGTTTCAAGATGATTAATAAATTCCTCTGTGGAATTAAAACACACTGTCTTACCTTTTGTATATTAAATATAATATGCTATTGCTTTGTGCTGTACACCAAATTTATTTTTGTGACGTTGACTTTATCCTGTAACTTTATAACTCATTGGTTTCGTTGTTATATCTATTTCTAATACATTTAGTCTGACTAATTCATCAAGTATGTGTCTAATTTTTGAGTGTGGAATGCTTCGAATTGTTGATAATTTTTCAATCCTAATCATAAACCAATCATTGTTGTTAAGCTCTGAATAGTATTTTAAAATAGAATAAATATAATGTGTGTTCTTTGATTCACTATTAAACTTTAATCCTTTTAACCTATATTTTTCTCTAATATTGTTATAACAATGTCTAAAAAATTCTGCTTGATGTTTTTGCTCAACTAAATATTTTTCTGAATCAGCACTATGAACGGCATTCGAAATGATCAACGAATCAAATACTTTGGGATCTTTGATATTTATCATCGGTAAAAACTTGTCCTCATTCCAAAGTTTCAAATAGTTTTTACTTTTTGCTTTTTCATAGTCATCATGCCAATCTAGCGGTAAAACACCATTATATCTTATGCTATTATGAATTAGGAATAACCTTTCATATATATCTAGGTCCTTTTTTCTGTTTTTTCTTTTTTTGTACCCGATTTCATCATGATAAAATCTTGGGAGTCCTTTGGTAACTATTAAAAATATCGCTAAATCCTTAAACTCCATTTCGAGTTTAGATTCAACAAGTCTTGTGGATTTACCTTTAAATCGGTCAATCACATAAATATCACTAAACCACCAATCACTATAAATAATGTAAATCATATTTGGATTTTCTATATCAGGTATTAGCTTTATCTGTTCGTCATCCCACCATTTAAATTTTCGAGCTCTCTTTTTTATGTCAATGATTTCATCGTCAGTTAATTGTGTTGGTTTAAAAGTCTCACAATGTTGGAGCGTTTTACCATTATCTTCATACCAAATTGTAACTTTTGACTCCTCGTCATTTTTTGAAAGTTCTACTTTAACAATTCTATTGTAAGGATTTAGTTCTTCAAATTTTTTCACTGCACTGATTAAGTAGCTGTTACTCATATTACAACCCCTTTACTTATAGAGATTATAACATGTTTTCGTAATCTAACTTATATCTATTCAAAACTGCATATGCAATGATTAATGCAACAGTTCCATCAATTCTCTTGTACTTGGAGTTGAGTTTTGAAGGTTGAATATTCCCATTTAAGTCGACTTTGGCTTGTGTATTCGATAAGCACCATTTCAAGATCGGATTATTGTCATAGTTGATCAGCTTGTTCTTTAGGTCTGCTTCTAGTTGTTTCATGGGTTCAGATAAAGAATAAACACCTTGTCTGACCTTTTCCATATTAAATCCTAAGTCTTCCATTTCTTTAATCCAATATTGTGAATTCCACGGGTCAAAACCTACCCAAAGAGGTCTAATTTGATGTTCTTGAATCATTTTTATAAACCACTGAGTCACCAATGAAAAATCATTTTGACTGCCTTCAGTTAGTGTAATAAAACCTCTTCTAATCCATATATCATACGGAACATTATCTTCTTCCATACGTTTCTTAACAACATCACTCGGCATAAAATAATGTGATATCACAAACTTCTTGTTGTCATCCTTCTTCTGAATGATTAGGATTGCTGCTGTTAAGTCAGTTGTTGATGATAAATCTACACCAGCTATTGCATATGAATTCTTCAGAGTGCTTAGTTCATATCTCGCTTCGTTGTTTAAATCATCAAAAGATAACCAAGCACCTTGATCCACTTGCTTGATATTAAAATCTTTACATAACATGGTTACTCTGGTTGAGTGGTCATTTTTTGATTTATTCATAACGTCTTCTAGATATGAATTCAACTTAACTACACCTATACTCGGATTAGATTTTTGCCAATACTTGGAATCATCATAAATTTCTTGGGTGTTATCCTGAGTATATAACCATGGAAGCACACGTTCATCAGTGATTTCACCCTTCAACATCTTTCTTGCATAATCTAATTTGTTGTCAAGGAACCCCCCCACTGTAGTCCCTTCGGTTGTGATTATGAATATTAGTGGTTCCTTCTTGGTTGATTGGCTCTGCTTGATGGCATCATATACTTTTGAATCTGTCATTTCGTGGACTTCATCAATACAACCAACCTCAATGTTGTAGCCATCTTTGTTCCTACTTTGTGCTGATAATTTCTTGATTTTATTCTTAGTTTTCGGAGAATAGATGAAGAATATATTCTTTTTACTTCTTTTCTCATTTGATAAAGTAGGAGACTGTTCACGCATGTTATTGATCTCTTCAAAGAGAATGTTCGCTTGCTCACTCGTGTTTGAAGCACATACGATATCTACTCCGCCTTTGGAAAGAAAGAATTCTGCAAGGTCAATCCCTGCTATGAAAGTTGTCTTACCGTTCTTACGTGCGATAAGTAATATGACCTCATTGAATCTTCGTAAACCAGAATCCTTCAATTTGAATCCATAAGCCACTTGGATTATTGCTTTTTCCCAAAGTTCTAAGATGAATGGATATCCATTGAATGGTGACTTTGT
>JBBIMC010000157.1:0-2972 GCA_037444605.1 Mycoplasmatota bacterium
GATGTCCTAATGCAATGGCACCCCCATTAAGATTGGTCTTTGATAAGATGTCTTCTTTGGTGATGTCAAACGCATCTGTAAGTTCTTTAATCACACCAAGTGATTGGGCAGCGAACGCTTCATTCAGTTCAAAGATGCTGATATCGTGAATGGAAAGTTTCGCGTGTTTTAAGGCTTGTTTAATCGCAGGGGTTGGACCTAAACCCATCACAGATGGATCCACACCGCCTTGACCGATCCCGACAACTTCAAATAAAGGTTTGAGATGGTGTGCTTTCACATAATCTTCACTTGCTAGAATGATAAAACTTGCTCCATCATTAATCCCTGATGAACTACCCGCAGTGACGGTTCCATCTTTTTTAAAGGCGGGACGAAGTTGGGAAAGTTTTTCAAAGGAAGTGCTACGATTGATAAATTCATCATTTTCAAACACGATATCGCCTTTACGATTTGGGACGACAACAGGCACGATTTCATCCTTAAAACGTCCTTGATCTTGTGCAGCGATGGCTTTTCTTTGAGATTCCCAAGCAAAACGATCTTGTTCTTCTCTCGTAATTTGATATTTTTCAACGATATGTTCTGCAGTGATGCCCATATGATAACCTTCAAATGCATCAGTTAATGCATCATAAAGCATATGATCACGCATCAGTTGTTCACCCATCTTGAGCCCACTTCTTACCTGTGCGGGAACGAGATAAGGTGCATTGGTCATGGATTCAGCACCACCCGCAACGACAAGTTGATGCAAACCTAACGCGATATTGGTATAACCGTTCATCACGGTTTTCATCCCACTACCACAGACCATATTGACGCCATAAGCAGGAATGCTTGCTGGAATTCCGGATAAAATTGAAATCTGTCTCGCAAGACCTTGTTTTAGACCTGCGGGTAAAATATTACCTACTAAGACTTCATCAATATCATTGACATTAATGTTGGCTTCTTTAATCAATGCCTTGAGCACCTGTGAACCAAACTCAGCGGGGTGTAATGGGCTAAGTGTTCCCATGAACGATCCGATGGCACTACGCTTGGCACCAACGACATACACTTTGTTCATTTTTTCTTCTCCTTTAGATAAAGCGTTTACATTTTTACATAAAAAACATATCGCATCGTATAAAAATAAAGTTAACGGCTTTGTTGCGTTATTTTATAAGATGCAATTCAGTTTACTTAATATGAATACTTATTCATGTTACGATGATATTATATCACTAAGAAAGCGCTTTGTCAATTCGATTTCAAGCAAAATATATCTTCTTAAGATAACTTTAAGGATCATCAAGTAAAAAAGGATGGGAAGAGACATCCTTCTTTATTTGCAGCACGCTGCATATCACTAGGTTTGGGAGTTAAATATGAAAAATGACTTCTTCATGATCTCATCATCAAAAGGGACGATGACTCTTCCTGATCATGAAGTTGCTAATATGAATAAATATTCACATTAATTTCATCTTAATGTATTTTTTCTGTTTCGTCAAGAGAAAATCAGAATTTCGCATGTAAAATATTGATGGTTGTCTTTTTTGATTTTTTCGTATACACTATAAGGTAGGTGATCATCCATGAATCCAACCAATTATCGTCTTCCCAAACGGAAAGATGGCCAAAAAACATTTGAACATATTATCGAAACCGCTCGTAAACTTTTCTCTAAAAATGGGTATCAAGCGACCTCGATCAATGAGATTATTGAAAAAGCTGGGATTGCTACAGGGACGTTTTATATTTATTTTGATGATAAGTTTGCGCTCTATTCATACCTGCTTACCCAATATCGTCATTCTATCCGTCGTGCCATTTCAGAAGGCATCAAAGGAGCTGAATCTAGAGAGGAAAAGGAAAGACAAGGAATCAAAGCCTTTCTTAAGTTCGCTTGGAAAGATCCTCTTGCTTATCGGATTATTTGGGAATCGATGTTTGCCGATAAAGAATTATTTAGAGAATACTATGTCACCTTCAGCCATGACTATGTCAGACAACTAACCTCTGCAGTAGGAAAGGGTGAAGTGAGAAACGACATCGATTTAGAGACATTATCTTATGTTTTAATGGGTATTTCTAATTTCGTTGGTTTACAAGTTCTCTTTAGAGAAACGCTCACTGAAAAAGATTTGGATTTTATCACCGATCAAGTCATGAAGATTTTACGTGATGGCATGTTTGTCACAAAATAAACAAAAAAGCAGACGTGGTCTGCTTTATCTTTTATAGGGTTTGGTAACAGCAAGATAAATCGTGTAAATCCCTAAAGTTAACCATCCAAACAGTTCATCGTCATCATGATCCTCTTCTTTGTTCGGAAACAAGAGCTTGTGGATATATTTGCTGTCGTATGTATATAAGATGATCGCACCATAAGGGACAAACGATAAGATGATGCGAATGGCATTGGTAAAGAAAAATTCAAAATCGATATTTCCGATTAAAAATAGGGAATACCATGATTGAGAAATGAGCTGAAAGAATAAGGCAACACAAGCAACGACGAGAAAAGGTTTTTGGTAAATATCTTTGCGTAAGAAAATAAACAAAGGGAGAATCATCGCTAGGACTCCGAATGCGAATAAACCCAGATTGATATAAAAACCAATCCACGACAACGCACTGTGATTTGCAAAACCAAGTAAAGCCCTTAAGTTCTCATAATGATAATAAATGACACCTGCTTGACCGATGATGTATGGAATGGCGATCCAACGTCGATTGAAAGGATGTAAAATCGTCACGAAAATAAGAAAGATGAACATCGAGACCCAGTTGATGAGATACCCAGGAAAGCGTACAAATGGATTTCCAATAAAAAGACTTATCACGAGCAATAAAAAATAGAAAACGATAAGACCCACCATCACATAGCGTGGTTTTCGATAATCAAACGATTGAAGCATAAGATCCCCCCTAAAGATCATTGATGTCTCTATTATAACAAAAAAAAATCAAGCCAGCGCTTG
>JBBIMC010000157.1:3043-3309 GCA_037444605.1 Mycoplasmatota bacterium
TAAAGAGGGCTGTGAATACTAAGACTGCTGCGGGAATGACGAGCCACCATAAGGGTAAGACAATCGCCAAGACAACTAAGACAAGTGCTAAAACATAACGCACGATTTGGTCGACTTTACCGACATTTTTCTTCATTTTCATCTTCTTTACTCCTTTCCATAGATCGGTGTGACAGATATTTTAGAACCATCACAGGGAATGTCTAAACGACAATTGAGTTTATTTTCAATCCCTTGACCGAGTTCAAAACGATAGAAATCGATCA
>JBBIMC010000157.1:3319-3900 GCA_037444605.1 Mycoplasmatota bacterium
TTAATAGAGAAATCAAGATTTAAATCTGTCCACTGGGTTATCTTTGATGAGATCACTTACCTTTAGGTCTGGATTTTTAATAAAAGGTTGTTCATACAAAGAGATGGTCTTTAAGTGATTCATCAGGACGTCATCAGAGACAGGTCCTTGACTTTTTTCTAACATAAAACGTTCATAAGCAATCGTTTCTTTATCAATGGAATCTAAAGATAAATAGGTAGGTGCATACGATGCGATATGCATGGCAAGATCCTTGCCAAGTTCGGGATTGGGGTGATTTAAGATCACTAAGATCGAAAGTTTACCCTGTTGATGAATATAGGATCCAAAGCCTTGGGAAGGTTGTTTACGAATGCGGTGGAAACGTCTCAAATACGTATTTTCTTTAATAATGGACCCCGTATGTAAAATGATGTCTTCGATTCTTTCACCATCAAGTGTTACATTGAGTGCATCTTTCACCGTAATGGCTTTGCTATCAATCAATGCTTGACCAATTTTTTCGACCATGTCTGTAAAGGCAGGATTTTTGATGACAAAATCTGTTTCAGCATTCACTTCAAATAAGATAGCTTGGTCCT
>JBBIMC010000158.1:0-2259 GCA_037444605.1 Mycoplasmatota bacterium
TTATTAAAAGCCCTTTTTGAGTTGCCAGGCATCCCTGCCAATGAGAAAGCGGTCAGTCGTTTTATCGCAGAAGCAATCAATCATCACGCCGATCAAGTCATCTATGATAACTTGGGATCCGTGATTGGACTTAAAGGAAAAAAAGGACCTCGTGTGATGATTGCCGGTCATATGGACGAAGTGGGATTGATGGTCACACAAATCACGAAAGAAGGCTTTGTTAAGTTTCAAACCATTGGTGGTTGGTTTTCTCAAGTGATGCTTGCTCAAGAATGGGAAATCCATACATCCAAAGGTGTAGTTCATGCTGTCACTGGCGTTAAGCCACCCCATATCATTCCACAGGATAAACGAAATGTCGCGATTGAGATTTCCACGATGTATTTGGATTTAGGGGTTTCCTCCAAGGAAGAAGCGGAAAAACTTGGCGTAGAGCCAGGAAATATGGTGGTTCCTCATACGTCATTTCGTGTGCTAGGGAATCCTAAATATTTACTTGGGAAAGCTTGGGATAACCGTATTGGGAGTGCAGTGGTCATCGAAGTATTAAAACGGCTTGGTGATCATCCCAATCAACTCTTTGGTACCTTCACCGTTCAAGAAGAAGTGGGCTTACGTGGAGCAAAGACGAGTAGCTATATCGTTCAACCCGAGATTGCTCTGGCCATCGATACGGGATTAGCCAATGATGTCCCGGGTGGTGAAGCTGAAGAACAATCGTTGGGTAAAGGACCTCAAATTCTACTTTTTGATGCAGGACTGGTTCCCAATCAAGCGTTACGTCAATTCGTGATCGACGTTGCGAAAAAAGAACAAATTCCCTATCAGGAAGCAGTGATCACAGGTGGAAGAACCGATGCAGGTCATATGCACTTAGCCCATGGCGGTGCTGCATCACTCTCGATTGGTATTCCTACGCGTTACATGCATTCACATACCTCGATTATTCACTATGATGATTATGAAAATACCATCAAATTAATACTCGCGGTGATCAAAGCTCTCGATCAAGAGAAGGTCAATCAGATTCTTTCTAATTAGCGTCCTCTGTGGCGCTTTTTTCTTGCATTTTAAGGAAATGTTAAGTATCATATAGTTGAGCGAACACTCAACTGAAAGGAAGATTCAATGAAACCTTGTGGCGAAAACTGTCAATGTACGATCTTTCATCAAGAAACACTGCACAAAGTCGAACAAGCTCTTCATCCCGATGAAGATTATCAAGCACTTAATGATCTTTTTAAGATCTTTTCTGATTTAACACGGATAAAAATCTTAGAGGCGATTAAAGATGATTCACTCTGTGTCTGTGATTTATCCCATCTTTTAGGCATTACGAAAAGTGCCGTGTCGCATCAGATGACGTTCTTGAAGAAATATCATCTGGTCAAAAGTGAAAAGGTAGGAAAGATGGTGTATTATTCGTTGAATGATCCCAATGCCATAAAGATCATCTATCACGCCTATAACATCATGAAAGGACAACATGTCTATGCGAAAAAGCATTAAAGTCAGCAACATTACCTGTGCCCAATGTGCTAAGTCGATTGAATCTTATTTTGATCAATTAGAAGGTGTCGATGCCAAAGTCTTAGTCACTTCAAAAAAAGTCATCTTCAATTATGATGAGTCGAAGTATGAGGAACAAAGTTTAGGTGATCACTTGCGTATCATTGGTTATTACCCTATCTTTAATAATGAGGAACAAGAACAAGCGAAAAAAAGAGATCTCATTGACCTCATTCTCGCAGCGATCCTCACGTTTCCTCTCTTATGGACGATGTTTGTCCATTTAGGCATACCTATCTATGTCCCAGATATCTTGATGAATGGTTATGTCCAATGGGCGATCGCGACACCGATTTTATTTTTTGTGGGTCGTCGGTTCTTTCAATCTGCTTATCATCAACTCAAAGGAAAGAATTTAGGGATGGATGTCCTCGTTGTTCTGGGAACTTCAGCAGCGTATATCTTTTCAATCTATCAAACTATAAGCTATGATTCTCATGCGGGTCATGCGATGCCAGAACTCTACTTTGAGACGACTGCAGTTATTATCTTTATGGTACTCATTGGAAATTTCTTTGAAAATCGTGTCAAAGAGAAAACATCCCATGCCCTTCAGTCTCTGATCAGTTTAGGTGCGAAAGAAGCTAGAGTGCGAAGAGAGGGTAAAGAAGTGAGCATCCCCGTGGATCAAGTCGAGGTTGGCGAAACGATGATTGTCTTGGCAAACGAAAAAGTCGCGCTTGATGGTCT
>JBBIMC010000158.1:2294-3897 GCA_037444605.1 Mycoplasmatota bacterium
TATATCGATGAAGCGATGATCACGGGTGAACCAATGCCAGCGTTTAGAAAGCCAGGCGATAAAGTCATCGGTTCGACGATGAATACCATTTCAACCCTTGAAATTGAAGTCACCGCTGTGGGACAAGACACCATCTTAGCATCCATTATTCGTACGGTCGAAGATACCGCGCTGATAAAGCCAAAAGCACAGCGTATCGCCGATAAAATTGCTCAGCTCTTCGTACCTGTCGTGGTTGTGATCTCCATCTTAACGTTTCTTGCTTGGACGTTTATCGTGGATGGTGGTCATCCGCTCTCCCATGCGTTCGCACCAGCGATTGCAGTCTTGGTGATTAGCTGTCCCTGCGCGTTAGGACTCGCGACACCAACATCCATCTCAGTCGCTTCAGGGATTGCATTTAGAGAAGGCATTCTCTATAAAGGTGGCGAATTCTTTGAAATCGCAAATAAGATTACAGCCATTGCCTTTGACAAAACAGGAACGCTGACCAAAGGACACCCCGAACTGACCGAAATCATCGGTGATCAAGACGCATTAAAATATGCCGCATCACTTGAATACCATTCGAATCATCCCATCGCGAAAGCCATCGTGGATGCTTATGATGATGATTTATTCGACGTCAATGAATTCGAAGTCATCTTAGGAAAAGGGATTCGAGGCAAAGTTAATGGAAAAGATGTCGTCGTTGGATCTAAATCGTTGATGCAAGATTTATCCTTTGACCTTTCATCCTTTGATCCGACACCTTATCTTTCCCAAGGAAAAACTGTCTTCTTTACGGCAATTGATCAGAAGATTGTCCAGATGCTTGCGGTCGAAGACCCCCTAAAAGAAACGGCTAAAGGGGTCATTCAAGAATTAAAACGTCGTGGCATTACCCCTTACATGATTACTGGTGATCAGACACTTACTGCCAATTATATTGCTAGTGAACTCGGGATTGATCATGTGTTTGCTGAAGTGCTTCCGCACGAAAAAGCAGAAAAGATTCAAGCGATCCGAAATGAGAACAACATCGTGGCCTTTGTGGGTGATGGCATCAATGATGCTCCCGCATTAAAGATGGCAGATGTTGGGTTTGCTGTAGGATCGGGTTCCGATATCGCAATCGATACTTCAGATGTCACATTGATGAGTTTAGACCTTGGTCTAGTCATCAAAGCGATCGACCTTTCCTTAGCGACTCTCAAGAACATCTACTTAAATTTCTTCTGGGCATTTTCATATAATATCGTGATGATTCCACTCGCTGCCATTGGTCTTCTCAATCCATCACTCGCAGGGATTGGGATGGGATTTTCAAGTATTATGGTTGTCTTAAATGCATTATCACTCAACTTATTCAAATTTAAAACATTCAAGGAGGAATAAATATGAAAGTCAATGTTAAAGATATGACATGTAGTCACTGTGTCATGAAGATTCAAAAACAACTCATGATGGATGGCCTAAAGGCAACCGTCGAATTAAGCGATAAGAGCGTAACTTTTAAGAAGGATGAAGATCTTCCAAAAGTCAAAGCATCCATCGAAAAAGCCGGATACACCGTTTTATAATGCGGATCATTGGTGGCACCCATCGCGGAAGAATCATTGAT
>JBBIMC010000159.1:0-3892 GCA_037444605.1 Mycoplasmatota bacterium
AAGATTCACTCGATGAGGAATTTCATTGATCTCATTCTTGAGTATCGTCAATTTTTCAATCGCGTTATCTAAATACTTTAAAATTTCAGTGTCTTGATTAGCTTCTGAACTCATCGTTTTCACATGGGTTCGGATGAGCAGTAATTCGTTGTACCAGTTGTTAAAGATTAATTGTGTTTCAGGAATGAATTGAGCGATGTTCCATTCACGGTTTTTATCGGTAACCCCACCGGTAAGTTTTTTAAGTTCAATGCTGTAATCGTTGATTTCATCCATCATACGTTCAATCATGAAGTGATCTTGTGCAAAGAGACTTGCATCTGCTTCAAGGGTGATGCGATTGAGACCTGCTGTTAAGTAAATGGAAAAAAACTCGCCATCTTGACCAAGTGTTTCATACGTAAATTGATTGCTATAGGGGAAAGGATAACTTTGTAATTCATCGAAAGGAATCACACCATTGATGTAGATATTACGATAAGAGGTGCGATTGTCATACTGTGCATTTTTATATTTTAAGGTAATGTGATAATACCCAGATTGTTCAATATTGAGATAATAGGTCAACTGATTACCGACTTCATAGAACGTATAACCGATGACATTTAAGTAGTTTAAGTCGCTCTTAAACGGTGAAACGGAAGGTGTTTTTTCCATTTCTGGTAAGATCGAGATATTGTTTTTCAGAGAATAAGATTCAGCTTCAAGAATGATCAGTTCATCATTGGATACAAAAGAAGCTTGAGCATCTTGATACATTTGGTATGTAGTTAAAGATGTAACTTCATAGATACGTATATTTCCAAGATAAAACTCACCTTGTTCACGGATAATTCTTAAGGTGTTCTCACCTTCTTGAAGGGAGAAGACTAACGGTGTTTTTTGTAACTGTAGTTGATCACGTAAAAGAGTTTCTGTCCAAAGAGAGACAGGAACATGGTCTTTATAGACTTGATTATTATAAATATCAAAGGAAGGATCTTCATCGGAAGCTTTCCATTGTGTCCAAAGGCGGATATTGATATAGTCATCAGCAGTATGACCATTGACTTCTAAAGAAATCTCATCTGGTTTGACTGATTCATCATCTGAAAGATAATCAAATGCCAAAAAATAGTCTCCGGCGACATCCATGTCAAACACGATTTCTACGACATCATCACTCTCTGGTGTCCAATGAAGCACACTGCTACCATATCCTTTTTCATCGCTTATGAGTTGATCTGAATTTTGTGTAAGGATCTCATCAATTGAAAGTTCAGCGATCATACCCTCTTGATTGAGGGTCTGTATGAAAGGATATGGGGGGTAAACGGTGTTACCCCCCATACTATCTACATTTACTGAGATAAATTTAGATAATATGAATAGTAGAGCAACCACACCCGCGAATGAACCGATGATGACAATCAGGGTTCTTTTGAGTATGCGATTTGCTTCCATATTCATCCTCCAAAATTATTATTGATTCATTGCTTCTTCAAGTGCTAATCTTGCCTTTAATAATTCAAAGTTAATGAGCGTTTGAAGTTCTGCGGTCATATATTCATTATAATTGATCTTGTTGAATTGTGCATCCCAAATGAGGTCACCAATGGATAATGTAGAACCTGGAGCATTGTTTGGACGAGAAATCAACGCATCAATACCTGTATTATAACCCCAACGAGCGGCAACATAGCCTGGAACATACTTGAAGCCTTCAACGAGAACTTCAACTTCACCAGCTGCTGCAGCTTCGTAAATTTCTTTAACGCCTGCTACTGGGTAGTTTACAAACCACTTGTCAATAATGGATTGTGTATTATTAATAGGTAGACCTGAAACAGAAAGTGTCACTTCACCAGCTCCAGTATCAGGAGTAACGGTTTCAATAATATCAAACATTGCATTGAGACCATCGGTACCGAAGGTTAACCATTTAGCAACTTCATATGCTGCTTCTAAATCAGCAGTTGTCTTAGAAATTGAATAGTAGTCAGGTGCAGAAACCACTTTACCACCAGGAAGTCCAACGAAATGAACATCAAATCCAGCGTTTGCTGCATTGGTTGCCATGCTTTGTACAGCCCAAGTTCCATCCCATTGGAAAGCCACTTGACCTTTATTAAAGGATGCCCACCAGTCAGAACCATAACGTGCAATACGTGGTGCTAATTCAGGACCTTCGCCATCAGGATCCACATCGGACCAAGCTTCAAAGCCCCAGTAATTTGACATGACTAATTGTGCTTCAGCAATCGCATCTTTCACGGCTTCACTGTTATACATAAATTGGCCATTTGCGACACCACCATGAAGAATACCAAGCTGTTCTGCAAGAGGTGCTTGATCATCAAGAACTGCAGGTAACCAGCTGAAGAATTCACCTGGATGGTTAATACCAGCGGTTGATGTACCATCAAGTTTAGTACTATCGGTTGCAGCTTCTACAGCAGCAATCCATTGGTCATAGGTATAACCAGGAACGGTGAAATCAGTAAGAATACCAGATTCATCAATTAAGTCAAGGTTAGCAAAGTTTCCTAAGAAGTTATTTGCTGCAGGAATTGCATAAATGCGACCACTATAAGTGACTGCATCTCTCAATGCGACAGGAACGTTAAGCCAATCTGGATCCGCTTCTGCTGCAGAGGTAATTTCTCCTGAATAACCTGCTAAAATGTGTTCTGGAACGTTACCAGAAATGAAGACATCGGGGAATGTGCCAGCAGCTGCCATCGTTGCTAGGAACGCATTGTAATCACCGGTGTATTCCATGATTTCGATTTCGATGAAATTATTGGTTTCATTGAACGCATCAATTCTTCTTCTTAAAATGTTATTTTGTTCAACGGTACCTAAATTCCAAGATGTGAAGGTAACAACTGTCTTCGCACCATAGAGGACATTAATCGAACGAACAACTGTAGTGACGTTTCCTGCACTGTCTGTTACGGTATACGTTAAGTCATATAAACCGATTAAGTTAAGATTGACTGTACCTGTGACGGTGATAAACGCTGTGAGATCGCCATCTTCTTCGTCAGTTGCTGTGACACCTGCCAAAGGACTGAAGACAGATCCGAAAGTCACTGATCTGTTGCCTGCACCACTGATTACAGGTGCTTCACCTACTGTAACGGTTACAGTACGTGTGAGTTCTGTAACGTTCTTTGCGCTGTCCATGACAACATAGGTTAATGTATATGTGCCTTGCGTTGTATTATCAACAACACCTTGAACAGCAATTTCACTGGTAAGATTGCCATCTTCTGGGTCACTTGCTGTGACGCCTGCCAAAGGATTAAAGGTTTCACCAATCTTAATCGATGCTGGGGTGAGGCCAGAAATCGTTGGCGATTCATCAATCACTGTGGGTACAGGTTCTTCGCCGCATGCGATGAGCCCAACTGCCATGAATAACACAGTGATTAACATAAACACTTTTTTCATTTCATTTTTCTCCTTTTCTGATTTCGCGATGAAATCGCTTACTTTATATCATGATTTTATCATGCTAAAATGGGCTTGTCAATGAAATTGAATCTTTTTGTTAAACGTTTCAGTAAATGAAAACACTTTAACTAAAGTTAAAAAGAGTGATTTTCATCACTTTTTTCATAAATATGACAGGTTGTATCGACAACTTTAATGGTCATTTTTAAGGTTAAGTGAAACGTTTAAATAATCGTCTTGATAAATGAAAGGCTCTTTCGCAATTCTTCATAAGGGTCAGCACCATAAAATTCGTCTTGACCGATGATGATCCATGGAATATCGAGTGTTCTAAGTTGCGAGATAAGTTGACGATATTGAATATTACCTTCTCCGATCGGGCAAAATTGTTGCATTGTCCCCCAGTGACCTGTAATGGCAATTTTCATATCCTTTATGTGCAACATAGCTATAT
>JBBIMC010000160.1:0-3855 GCA_037444605.1 Mycoplasmatota bacterium
AAACCCCATATCAAGCATCCGATCTGCCTCATCTAAGACAAAATACTCAATGTCATCTAATGTGAGTAGTTTTTGATTCATAAGATCTAAAAGTCGACCTGGGGTTGCGATTAAGACATCAAGTCCTTTTTTAATCGCGACTTCTTGATTTTTTTGCGAGACGCCGCCATAAATGACCTCACTTTTAATAAGAAGATCTCTACTATAGTTGCGGAAGCTTTCTTTAATCTGTTCTGCGAGTTCTCTTGTCGGCGCGAGGACTAACGCTTTAATCACTCTTTTGGTATGCTCTTCAGTTCTTTTTTGATATAGGGCTTGAATAATCGGGATTGCAAACGCTGCGGTTTTCCCTGTGCCGGTTTGGGCACTGGCGAGCATGTCATGTCCTTCAAGTAAGACAGGAATGGCTTGTTCCTGAATGGGGGAAGGCTCAGTATATCCTTCGTAGGCGACTGCCTTTAAAATGGGGGAGATAATCCCCAGTTGTTCAAATGTCATGGTTTCTCCTTTATGATCATGAAATGGTGATGAACCAACAAAAAAAGCGTTGGTAAAAAGCTATCCAGCGCTTCATTGAATCATGTAAAATCTTTCTAAGTATCCTAAGGAGATCTATGTTCCAAACCATCAGAGGATTGATGGGCGTTGATTTAACTTTTGTTCCTCTATTCACATCGTTTTTTAGGAACACCTTATCTTAACACAGATGAGTCCAGTACACAACCCATATCCCTCATTTACCGATCAATGATTGCAATCTCTCACTTTTTCACATATAATGAAGTCGGCATGAGTGATCATGCACATTTGCTTCTCACGAAAGGAGACATGTTTATGAATAGAAAAGATATTGCAGGTGTCTCATACGTGATGGAGGGCACGAGACAGATCTAAACATTCCCCTCCAAATACATCATTGGAGGAAAAAATAAATTATTATGAATCAAGTTTTATCCACGTTCGGTGCATCCCCTGAACTTCTTTTGCTTGAACAAAAGAAGAAACCTTTGATCTTGGGTCGGATCACTGAACACCATAAAGATCGTTATCACATCATCACAGAAAAAGGATTGGGCGAAGGAAGAGTTTCAGGATCTTGGATGATTCAATCCTTAGATCCCAAAGATTATCCTACCGTCGGTGATTATGTTTTCTGTGATACAAAAGAAGATATTTGGATTATCCATGAACTTCTACCGAGAAAAAGTATGATCGAACGAAAAGTCGCTGGAAACAGAGCAGATACACAGCTCATCGCTGCAAACGTCGATATGATCTTCATCTGTCAGTCCATGAATGAAAACTTTAATCCAAGACGTTTAGAACGCTATTTATCCATGGCGTGGAGCAGTGGGGCAACCCCTATCATCTTACTCACCAAAAAAGATTTAACTGATCATCCAAATAAATACCTCTATCAAGCGAGTATGGCTGCGATTGGTGTTGATATTTTATCCGTTTCTGATCTTTTAGATCACGGGTATGATGACCTTGATTGCATGATCAAATCCGGTCTTACATACGTCTTCTTAGGGTCATCAGGTGTCGGTAAATCGACGATCATCAATCATCTTCTTGGACATGAGGTCATGGAAACGAATGCCATCGGCTATCTAGACCGTGGAAGACATACCACAACCTATCGTTCACTCTTCTTAACAGAAAACAAAGCAATTGTGATCGACACCCCTGGTATGCGCGAAATTCAACTCGATAGTGCTGATTTTGATCACTCATTTTCAGAGATTACAGAACTTGCAAAATCATGTAAGTTTAGCGACTGTACCCACACAAGAGAGCCGGGTTGTGCCGTTAAGGCAAGCATCGAGGATGGGTCTTTAGACCCCTCGCGTTTAATGAATTACCAAAAGATGAAAAAGGAACTTCATCATATTGAAGAAAGACAAAAATACTTAGAACGACAGCGCGAGAAAAAAATGAGAAGTTTTTCATCAAAGTAAAAAAGAAATGACATCATCTCAAGATGACGTCATTTTTTTACTATCGCATATAAAAGAAATAATCCTGATCGCGGTATTGCGAATATATTTGAATATAATAGGTTCCTTCAACCAGATCATAATGATAATTGTTAAATAGACGTGTGCTATTACCTTCACTATCATAAAGATAGGCGGTGATCTTCGTTGAATCCATGACAGCAAATTGATAATTACCTGGTGTAGTTACGTTTAGGATGAAGCAATCCACATCATCTTCATAATCCAAACTACCCTCTGCGCGACTTTGATAATCAAACGGCGCGGTAAATTGACGATACATCTCTATAGGAAAATCGATTCTAGCTGGATCTGTATCCTCTGTCGCATAAGGATTTAAATTAACGATGAAGTGATAGACTTCATGTGATAAAGAGACGTTCTCACCAATCACGATGACATAAGATCCGGGAACGAGTTCAATGATTTTATACCCATAAAAGATTCGGTAAATGAGATCGCCTTCACTATTAAAGATTTCTGCGTTTGCAGAATGTCCATCAATGACATCAAATTCGATATGTTGACGCTCTTTGACTTCAAGCGTATAGTAATCGAGATCGCCATCTCTTTCGATAATACATTCGAAAGGAACTCCGATCTCCACAGGAATCATGTGATCTTCATCACTTAAGTCCATTAGCATCACAACCTCCATATTGACACTATAACTATCTTCGTTGCTTAATGATTCAAACATAAAATAATGTGTTCCTGGAGCAAGAGTGAAGAGCTCACTTTCCCATTTACAGTCAGCTACTCCAGGTGAAGTGATTTCACATACGGTGACATTCACATCCCTAATGAACTGAAGATCAACTTTTTGTTCATTGGTGAACACATAGATATCCCTATCCCACTGGCCTTCAAAGAGCACTGTCATATCACCGATGATTAAAGGTTCATATGATTCTTGTGTCAGCATCTTATCGCCTGAGACATCACCAGCTAAAGGGGTGGATTCAAACTTGATGGTGTAACTTCGACTTGATTCGACTTCACGATGAAATTTTACCATATAGGTTCCAGGTTCAAAAAGTGCTTCTTCGCGACTAGACATTAAAAGATAATTGGCATTATGATGATACAGTTTTCCTTCGCTATCACACACATAGTAATCGCTGCTCACATAAGTATCACTATAGATCTTCACCATCATCGTTTGATCTAACGTAAAGATGATCCATTCTTCATCATAAGGGAAGTTATAATAGATAGTCACTGCGGTGATGCCTTCTGTTAAATGAACTTCAGTCCCACCCACATTGTCATCATACATACGGGATAGACGCACAGAATAATTGAAATCTAAGCGATCGAGATCGACTTCGATGTAGTAAACACCTGGTTCTAGAATGAAGATACCACTTCCCCTTACTCTTTCACCAGCTTCGGTATAAATATCGGATTCATCATCACTATAAGACCCGCTGGTAACAGCAAGTTTATACGCATCTGTTTCTAAAATGACAAATCGTAAATAGTCCACATCGGTATCACTATGTTTGGTCGTGTTGTACAATTGGTTGATATTGAGTGTGACTGTATCTTCACTCATCATCTCTTTCAGTTCATCGACATAATCCTCATAAATCACTTCTTCCATCGTGATGCCATGGAAGGTGTAATTCGCAGTGATTCTTACCTTGATAAGTGTCGTAGAACTTAGAACTTCTTGATCGATGGATACGTCTAAATCAGGACTGGTTGTCGTATACAAAACTTCGTGATCTAAGCCATCGATATAGTCAAAGGTGTAATAGTTTAAGTCTAAATCAGCATTCACCGCGCTTGTATCGATTGCTAGTTTAAATGCTGAAAGTGTCGATTCATTATGGATATCAAACACCCCAAT
>JBBIMC010000161.1:0-3167 GCA_037444605.1 Mycoplasmatota bacterium
CTGAAAACGCTAAGTAATCAACGTCGAGATTTTTCACGTCAATGGCCATATGGGGAACAGATTGGGCACCATCAAGGACAACAACCGCACCTAAAGCATGGGCATGTTTGGTAATTGATTTAATGGGGGTTAAGTATCCGAGCACATTGGATACATGGGTGAGTGCTACCACTTTAGTGTTTTTTGATAATACCGAAAGAAAACTTTCCTCAGTTATCCGTCCTTCTTTCGTAAGGGGTACGTAGATAAGTTTCGCTTTCGTATGTTTGGCGACCATCATCCAGGGTAAAATCGATGAATGATGCTCGAGTTCACTCGTGATAATTTCATCTCCTTCATGAAGGAGTTCCATATAAGCATGCGCCACCATATTGAGTGCACTGGTCGCCCCTCGTGTAAAGACTATTTCTTCAGGAGTTGCTTTTATGAAATTTGCCACCTTTTCTCGAGCACCTTCAAAAAGCATCGTCGTTTCATACGCGAGATCATAAGCCCCACGGTGAACATTGACACCAAGTGTTTGATAGTAATGATCTACTTGATGAATCGCTGTCTTCACTTTGAGTGCTGATGCTGCTGAATCGAGATAGATCATATTCGGTTGTTTTTGATAGACAGGAAAATCCTCTCTAATGGTTTTAACATCGATCATATTCTTGAATTGACTAGATGAACAAATCTCTCTCTGAGTGGCTCATCATCGATTTCGTCAACGACAGGCTTTAAGAAGCCATTGATGATGAGTTTTTCTGCTTCACTCTTATTAAGCCCACGGCTCATTAAATAATATAATTGGTTTTCTTCGATCTTTCCGATGGTTGCGCCATGGCCAGCTTTGACATCATATTCATCGATGAGTAAGATTGGATTGACTTCAACAATAGCCTGATCGGAAGTAATAATGCCTTTAAGGGTTTGAAATGCATTGGCTTGTTTCATCCCTTTTTCGATTTTTTCGACACCATTGAGAATAATGCGTCCTTTTTTATTGGCGATTCCGATATTGGTCATATCACCAAAGGTATTGGGTGCTTGATGAACGATGAGCACATCAATGTTTTGAATGTTTTCGTCTGATGATACAGCAACAGCACGCATTTTGACTTCTGCACCTTCACCTACGAGATCAACGTGCATTTTCGCATCAATAATTTCCGAGACAAAGCCACCGAGTAAATTGAGTTTCGCATCTCTTTCAGCGGTGAAATAGTGCTCAACAAGCGCTTTTTGACTCGCAAGTTCACTGACTAAAAGATATTTGACTTGAGCATTACGTTTAGCAGTTAGGGTGAATTTATATTGATGAGGAGTCTTTTCTTGGGATGCTAATTCTAAGATAATTTTGATCCCTGTGTTTTCTGAGACAACAATTTCAAAGGATTCATGATTGTCATCTTGAATAGTAATTTTAATCGGATCTTGGAATTGGATGTTTTTAGGAATGATGAGTTTTTGATTTTCAAACACAAAATCCTTTGGGAGTTTGGTTTGAACCTCGTGATGTTTAATGACGATTTCTCTCATGACTATTCGCCTTCAACAAAGTCGATTCCTAGTTCATCCTTAATCCATTCATATCCTTGTTGATCAATCTTTCTAATTAATTCTTGACCGCCACTAAGTACAATCTTTCCATCGATCATAATGTGGACATTGGTGGGTTTAATATAATCAAGAATACGCTGATAGTGTGTGATCAAGATACAACCAAATTGATCATTGACCAAGTCACTAACGTTTTCCCCGACAATCTTTAAGGCATCGACATCAAGACCTGAGTCGATTTCATCAAGAATCGCAAACTTAGGTTTGAGGACCTTAAGTTGTAAAATTTCATTGCGCTTTCTTTCACCACCTGAAAATCCTTCGTTCAAATAACGGTGGGCAAGATCGGGACGCATTTTGAGTTCTTCAACCGTCTTTTCATAACGGATGGCAAACTCGAATAAGCCAACATCTTTTCCTGAAGTGGCCTTGAGGGCTTGACGCATGAAATCAGCATTGGTGACACCAGGAACTTCTGCAGGATATTGCATCGCGAGAAATAACCCTGCTCTCGCTCGTTCATCAACTTCCATTTCAAGCAAATTTTCTCCATCAAGAAACGCTTCACCTTCGGTGACTTCATATTTTGGATGGCCCATAAGTGCGCTGGCAAGCGTGGACTTACCTGTACCATTGGGACCCATGATTGCGTGGACTTCACCGGAATTAACCTCGAGATTAACCCCTTTTAAGATCTCTTTACCTTCAATCCCTACGTGAAGGTTATTTATTGTTAGTTTAGCCATATTGACCTCCTTGAATTTACCATACCTATTATATAACAACTCTCTTTATAATGCTATTTATATGATTATTCGAAGGGAAATCAAAACGATTTTTATAGGGAAACGTTTTCAATGTAAAAGAATGTAAATTTTCATTGTCTTTCATAATGACTGTGCTAAAATAAAGGTGTATTAAGCTTGACCTTTTTCTTGCAAACTTAATACTCACGTATTTTTCTCCCAAAAAGCGCATACCTCGCTTCGTGACATCACCGGACTGCCATCCACCTTGATGTGACACTTAGGTACAATGAACAAGCTTCTCGTTGAAGCTTTTTTATTACCCTATGATTAAAATGTGTGAATCTCTTGTTTTTCATCTCATCTGGTTTACTTCAACCTCAAGATGTGATATGCTAATAATTAATCAACACGTCTATTTAGGATAGGAAGGAAGGTGTTTTTATGCTCAGTAGATCTAATCGCCCAATGATGGGTAAGTTTGCTGCTCTTTCGGGTGTCGTCTTACTCTTAGATATCTTTACCATCATCTCGAATCTATTCGTTTCACCCGTATTGGAAGGTTATGGGCTTCCAGATATTCTTATTTACGTGAAAACGGCTGTCTTTTTAGTCATTTTTGTCATTTCACTGGTCTGGTTAAAATTTGATCATACTAAACTCTCCAAGAGCACTTTAAAACTGCTTATGATCGTGGGTATCTCCATTATCGCAGCCTATTTTTTAAGTTTATATTTGTACAAGTACATCTTAATTGTCGACACCGCATCGATTATTAAAAATAAAGTACTCACTGGAAACCCAGCGTTAATCCTCGATTTCTCAGGTCAAAACTATAAAACATTAGAATATATCACCACGATCTTTGGTGGATTT
>JBBIMC010000161.1:3199-3854 GCA_037444605.1 Mycoplasmatota bacterium
ATATTTTTCCAAATGAGCGTGTATGCTATCGATAAAATGGTGATTGAAGAGGAAAAAGTTCATGTCTATGATGCCTTCTTATTCGATGTTTGGATTTTCCCTCTCTATAGCTTACTCGTTCTCTCATCGTTCCTATCGATAAATATTTTCGAATGGCGTTATGATTTGATTCGGTCCGTTGAAATGCTTGTTGCGATTGCGGGATTCACTGTTGTTCTTCCTGGTTTGATTCCAGCATTTACGATTTATAATCGAAGAAATAACGAATGTACTCGATCCTTCTTTATCGATACATATCGTCTTCTGCTTATCACATCGATTTTAGGATTCGTCATCTTTATTGGTCTTTTTATCACTAATCTTTATCTCTCATCACTTGAGATTGGATCCTATCGACTGATCACTTCAGTGATTGCCATATTCTTATCTGCAATTATCTTCTACCGTGTTCGTCGCATCTTATCTTTAGAAAATAAATAGTCAAGTAAAATAGAAAAGCCTGAAGTTGAATTCAGGCTTTTTTTGTTAGACAAAATTTTTGATTTGATCAATATGATATTTGTAATACAAACTTGGGAAGTACGGATCTCCATAGAGAAGGATCGCTTTTGCAGATGAGGGATGCAATCCAACATTAATCGTGGATATAATCCCA
>JBBIMC010000162.1:0-3835 GCA_037444605.1 Mycoplasmatota bacterium
GAACACTATGATGTAGGCTTGGTGGATACCGCAGGACGACTTCAAACCAAAGTCAATCTGATGAATGAATTATCAAAGATGAAACGTGTGATTCAAAAAACATTACCCAATGCCCCTCAAGAAACACTATTGGTGATTGATGCGACCACAGGTCAAAACGGGATGCGTCAAGCAGAAGTCTTCAATGAAGTCACTGAAGTGAGTGGCATTGTATTGACCAAACTCGATGGAACTGCGAAAGGTGGCATTGTGCTTGCCATTCGTCATCAATATCATTTACCCATCAAATATGTGGGACTCGGTGAAAAGATTGACGATCTCGTAATGTTTGATATCGAACAATATATTTACGGACTTTTCCGTGATTTCTTCTAAGGAGTCTTATGGAATCGCTTGAGAAAAAAGAATGGCTGAATGAATTATATGATTATTACGGTGCCCTACTCACCGATAAGCAACAAGCTTATTTCGAGTACTATTACCGTGAAGACTATTCTCTTCAAGAAATTGCAGATGTTTTTCATGTGACACGAAACGCAGTTTATGATCATCTTAAGAAAGCAGAAGAGCATCTAGTTTTCTATGAAACCCATCTTAAACTAAAAGAAAAAAATCAAAAAAGAGAAGAAATCTACCACAATCTCGAAGATAAAATCGATGCTAAGTGGCTCGAAGCATTAAGAAAGTTGGATGAATAATGGCTGAAAATTCCCTATCCTCACGCTTGCAGATGGCAATGCGCCGTCTGACGGGTCGCGGATATTTAACAGAAAATGATATCGATGAAATGATGCGCGAAGTACGCCTTTCTTTGCTTGAAGCCGATGTTAACTTTAAAGTCGTTAAACAGTTTATTCAAAACGTCAAAGAACAAGCCATCGGTGAAAAAATCCTCAAAGGATTAAACCCAGGACAACAAGTCGTTAAGATTGTTCATGATGAACTAAAGCGGGTTATGGGGAATGAAGCGGAAGGACTACGCTACAATCTTTCGGGATTAACAACGATTATGACCATCGGTTTACAAGGGTCTGGGAAAACCACAGCCATTGGTAAACTAGGGGTTTATATTCGTAAAACAGATAAGAAAAATGTGCTGTTCATCGCCGCTGACGTCTATCGTCCCGCAGCGATTGAACAGTTAGAAACCATCGGAAAACAAGTGGGCATCGAAGTCTTTCAAAAGGGTCTAATCGATGCGAGAACCATCGTTAAAGAGGGTTTAGCCTACGCAAAAGAAAAGAAATTTGATGTCGTGATCATCGATACCGCAGGACGACTCCACATCGATGAAAAAATGATGCAGGAACTCGTCGATGTCAAAGCGTTGGCGAAACCCGATGAGATCTTACTCACCGTGGATGCGATGACTGGTCAGGATGCAGCTAACATCTGTAAATCATTTCATGATCAATTAGAAGCGACAGGTGCGATTCTCACCAAGCTTGATGGGGATACGCGTGGTGGTGCTGCATTATCGATAAAAGAAGTATCAGGTATACCGATTAAGTTCGCTTCATCAGGCGAAAAAATGGATGCATTTGAAGTCTTTCATCCGGAAAGAATGGCATCACGAATTCTCGGCATGGGTGATGTCTTATCCTTAATTGAAAAAGCGACTGAATCCATCGATGAAGACGAAGCACAAAACATGATGGAAAAGCTGATGAGTGATTCCTTCAATTATAATGACCTGATGAAACAGTTTAAAATGATTAAACGTATGGGATCTATCTCAAAAATACTTGGCTTTTTACCGGGTGTAGGACAGATGAAACAAGCGATGTCACAAGTCGATGATCGTCAATTCGATAAGATGAGTGCTTTAATCTCATCGATGACGGAAGCCGAACGAAAAGATCCTAAACTCATCGATACCTCTTCTAGAAGAAGAGAACGTGTAGCAAAAGGCGCAGGTATGAGTGTTGCTGATCTCAATCGTTTGCGGCAAGCATTAGAAACACAAAAGAAAATGATGAAGAAAATGATGAATATGGATGAACGCGAACTTGAAGGCTTACAGAAGAATCCATCACGGATGATGCCAACACCATCCGTTAAAAAAGGCAAGGGCAAAGGGAAGGGTCAATTTAGGTTTAAATGACCCTTTTTTTCTCCACAAAGTTTGTGGAAAAGTTTGAAAAAATCGAATGTTATAATAGAGTAAAAGGAGTGTACGTATGAAGAAATTAGTCTTGATCGATGGCAATTCCATCTTGTTCCGAGCTTACTATGCCACCGCTTATCCTGGGGCTAAAATCATGCAAACAGCCTCTGGCATTTATACCAATGCCGTTTTTGCATTTGTTGGGATGTTTGAAAAGATTGTGACTGAAGATATCGAAGAGGTTTTAGTCGCCTTTGACACCAAAGAACCCACGAAAAGACATCTTTCCTATGATGGATATAAAGCAGGTCGTCAAAAGATGCCTGAAGAACTCGCACAACAAATTCCTTTGGTGAATGAATATATTACCCTACAGGGCGTAAAGCTTTATTCAAAGGCAGGCTATGAGGCCGATGATATTATTGGGACGATGGCGAAACGTGCGGCTAAAGAAGGCTATCAAGTCGAAGTCTTTTCATCCGACCGCGATCTACTCCAGCTTGTGGATGACAAGATTACCGTGAACCTCCTCAAAAAAGGCATGACAGAAGTTGCTACATTTAATCCTAAGACTCTTTATGAAACGTATCAACTCACCCATGAACAAATGATTGATTTAAAGAGTTTAATGGGCGATCCTTCAGATAACATTCCAGGGATTCCTGGTGTGGGTGAAAAAACAGCCATTAAATTATTGCAGGAATATCAAACACTTGATCGTATCTTAGAAAATAAAGAACAGATCAAAGGCAAACTCGGTGAAAATATCCGCGAACATGAAGCGTTAGCGAAAATGAGTAAAGAACTCGTCACCATCGACGTGGATGCTGAACTCGAATTAACCTTTGCAGATCTTAAAAAACAACCGATTAAAAAAGAAAAACTGATGAGCTTTTTCCAAGGGCTTGATCTTCATGTTTTTGTCAAAAAGATGGAGACTAAGACCGAAGTCAAATCAGATTGGCAACATCAGGTGATCACCGATGATGAGACCTTAAAGACCATTTTAAAGCCAGACATGGCGATTCATTTTGAATTCTCTGACTACAATTACCATAAAGCTGAATTATGGGGTGTTGGTTTAACCGATGGGTCATCTTATTACGTGCTTCCAGCTGATTTTGCTCTTCAATCCGAAGCGTTTGAGCATTATTTATATGATGAGGATTACACGAAACTCACCTATGATTTCAAAGCAGTAAAGGTCTTTCTACTCTGGCATCAAAAAGACATTCAAGGCGTCATTTTTGATTTATTGTTATCCGCTTACTTAATCAACTCACATCTAGGAAAAGAAGAATTTAAACGAATTGTTTCCGCGTTTTCCTATGAAGATATCCTCTATGATGATGTCGTTTACGGAAAAGGGGCGAAAAAAGCCTTACCCGAAGAAGCCATCTACTACAGACATATCGCATCTAAGGCGAAAGCCATCTTTGAACTCAAAGATTCCCAACTCGAAACCTTGAAGAATCAAGAACAACTCGCTTTACTCAATGACTTAGAAATTCCTTTATCTGAAGTGCTCGCAGAGATGGAATATCAAGGTTTGACCGTGGATCAAGAAGAACTTGCCCGTCAATCTGATGATCTTTCTTCAAGAATTAAAGACATTGAGAAAGAAATCATTGAGCTGGCTGGCGAAGAATTTAATGTCAGTTCTCCAAAACAACTGGGTGAAATCTTATTTGATAAACTCAATCTTCCCAACGGCAAGAAAACAAAAAC
>JBBIMC010000163.1:0-3794 GCA_037444605.1 Mycoplasmatota bacterium
GTTTTCCTGGGACATTGATCCAGGTATTTAAGTTATCCTGTTCATCGGTGTAATACGTTCTAAAGGTATACTCAAGCGGATGACCATAGGTATCTGCATCGAACAGCACGTCGGAGTCATCTTCAGTCAAAGTCATATAAGGAATAGAGTAACCAAGATTGTGATAGTATTCGTTTGTAGGTAGATCAACACGATCAGAAAAAAGCATGACATCGGTTGATCTAACTAATGGAATACCGCCATACATATGCTCCATAAGATAGGATTCCAGTTTGGAGATGACATAAGTTTTTTCTAAATCAGCAAACATTGTAAAATCATAACGTCCATTGGCAAGCTCATAAACAATAGGTGCGATCATCTTAATCGTGAAACTCGTTTCAAAGCCTAAAAAATGAACAGTGATTGTGTGTTCCCCAGATGTCGATAGTTTGGCTATATCAGTATCAGAAATCATATATTCTTCCACCGCAATCGTTTCAATATCACCATTGGAGTAAGTGATTTCTAGATCAATGTTGGACAGATAGAAATCAAAGGTCATGATCTCACTTGGAATCGTCGATTCATCGATACCAATTGAGACGATTGTCACTTCCTCAGTACAACCATAGAGCACAATGGATAACAAGAAAATACCGATAATAAAAAATCTATGTAACAGTCCTTTCATAAACATTCCCCCTTGCTTAATTTGAGTTTATCTTATCACAATCTTGATCATATGTCTTAAATAATCTATAAATATATGTGAGCAATATGATTGTAAATTTTAAGTAAAGAAATGCTATAATGATGTCAATGATAGCCTAACATCAGATAGAAAGATTGTGATTTGGATGAAAAGAGAACGTAATATTATCATTACTGTCATGGCAATTGCCAGTTTGACAGTTTTTTCCATTGCGTTGACGATGCTTATTTTTGGTGATGAACTTGAACAAATGTTTAACGTTATTGGGATTCGTGTCGCTACCGTGTTTGTTGCTTTTGCCTCATTTTGCTCATCAACCCTATTTGCTTTATTAATTTTACTCCATAATCGTTCAGTATTAAAGATCAATGATGATACCAACAAACGTGCAGAACTTTTTAGAGAACTTCAATTCGCCTCGGCGAATTATTCCATCATTGAATTCATGGATCGTATGCTCATTTATGGAGAATCAGAACGTTATGTCAATCGCATGCTCGAAAGAAAGAGTATGATGTTTCATATGTTTGAAGACAAGACCAAAGAAGAAGACATCTATCTTCATCCCGAGGATTATCGTTATGTCTCGGTTAAAATTCCCTTTCGTGTAATCGAAGGAAAGATTATCTCATCCATCACGTTTGATAAACTCCGTTTTGAAAGAAATGGACTCAATTATGAGTTTATTACTCCACCATCTCAGACAGAAAGTAGAGCGTTTCTTCTTTATAACGAGCACACTAAACGAAATAACGTCATCATTAATTTAATCATCAAAAAGGATTCGGAATTCTATGATCCAGAAAAGGTCAATGTGTTCTCTAAAATTAAGATCTATATCAATATCACCAGTTTACTAGGCGTCATGGTTGAAGGAAATTCAGAACTCTATTTCACTAACCCAGAACAGATTGAAGGGGATGGAACCAACACTTACCGAATCAACTCTGCGAACTTCACCTTAACAGAGATGCCTAAGATCGTAAAACGATAAAATAACGCAAAAAGAACCATAAAATTAAGATTTTGTGGTTTTTTTTCATAATATTCACATGATATTGTTGATTTATACATGCAAAGTGATAGAATATAGAAAAACAGCAAGGGGAGGATTTTATGAAAAAAATTAAGTTGTTTTTTGTCTATATCATAATGTCTTTGTTTTTTGTAGCATGTGCAGAAGATGGGCTGACTGTTCATTTTCAAACTAACCTAGGAACGACGATCGAGTCAATGCCTTACACGGGGGATTCTTTTATAATGCCTGAGGATCCCACAAGAGAGGGATATACATTTGATGGGTGGTATATTGATAGCTTGTTGACTCAATCCTTCCAAATCCTCGATTTAATAAACATCGAACAACCTACAGTGGTGCTTTATGCAAAATGGGACATCAACAGTTATGTCATCAGTTTCGATACGATGAATGGTGATCCTATCGATCCTCAGACATACGAATTCGAAGAAAAGATATTAAATGTCATTCCACAGAAAGATGGTTATGATTTTATTGGATGGTATCTTGATGAGACATATACAACACCTCTACTTGAACAATCCATGCCAGCTCAAGATATAACACTTTACGCCAAATGGGAAGAAACCACAATTTATCGCGTCATGTATTTTGATGAGAATGGTGGCGACAATATCACATTGCTTAGACAACCTGTGGGTAGTCGAGTGTATGCACCTGAATATGTGCATAAAGATGGACATTCGTTTTTAGGGTGGTATGCGGATCCTGAACTCACCATCCCCTATATCTTTGATGTCATGCCAAGTGAAAACGTCATCGTGTATGCCAAGTGGGAGATAAGAATGTGTACACTTTATTTAGATGAAAATGGTGGCGACCCTTTGGATGATCTCGTCCAATGGTATGGCACACCTATTAGTTTACCTACCCCCACACGTGAAGGATATCAATTTATTGGATGGTTCAACATGAATCATACGAATTTCAAGGGTACAACGATGCCAGATAATCTTACTATATATGCACTTTGGGAAGACATTAGATTTGTTATTCATTATGTAAGTCAAGGAGAGATTGTCGGTGAATATCATTTAGTTTACGGTAAGACAATGGAAGATCATCATATCGCGATTCCTATTCGCGAAGGCTATACGTTTGGTGGGTGGTATCTAGATGAAGCAGGGACTATACCATATGATTTTGAACAACCGGTGACTTCACAATTCACACTTTATGCGAAGTGGATTGAAGATCCATCTTAAAATATCAACATTTCAATACTAAAGAGAGTTAAGCTATTCACAATTATCGATAATCGATGTATTATCAATGTGTAGTGAACGATCTTGATTTCACTGGGAGGTGCGTTATGGTGAAATTAAATATTCAAATTGAAAAAATATTTGAAACAGGTATGGATATTTTAGATGAACTTAATCATGGGAATTCAAAAGAGAATTATTCGATGATTTGTAGACGATTTGCAGAGATGCTTGATTGGCATTATGCTGAAGTGTGGATGTACCAAAAAGACACCTTTCAAATGGTGCTTTCAGATATCCATTATTCAAAAAGTAAAGCAATGGAAAGTTTTTTCAAGAAGTCGCTAAAGACACGCTTTTCATATGGGGAGGGCATCCCAGGCGAAACATGGCGAAGTAAAGAACCCATTTGGATCGATGATATAACATCCCACCAATCATTTGGAAGAAAAGAATCCGCTCTAAAAATGAGTTTTAAAACATGCTTAGCTATTCCTATTTCAGCATTTGATCATGTCGAAGCTGTTATTTTGTTTTTTAGTAAATCAACCTATGAAACCAATCCAACAATCATAAAACTCCTTCATAGTATCGCTCAGAGGGTAGGACTAAATCTGATACGCCAAGAACTTGAAGAAGACATCCGAAAACTCGAGGTGAAATCAAATCAATTTACCGAACTCATCTCTAGAATTTCCTCCATCCGTGATCCCTATACGTCTAAACATGAGTATCTCGTTAAAAATCTAGCACAATATATAGGTGAAAGATTGAACATGAATAAAGATGAAATTGACGAACTTCAACTCGCAGCTTTGTTACATGATATCGGTAAAATCGCGATACCGATGGAAAT
>JBBIMC010000164.1:0-237 GCA_037444605.1 Mycoplasmatota bacterium
CTAAACGAAGTCCATAAATCCCAAATGTTTTGGATCCAGAAAAGGCAATCACTGTCGTGACATGAGATTCAAGCATGGTAAGATAAGAGAGTTTTTTTCGATTATTTTCTTCATGTGAGTATTCAAGATACGCAAGATCATACAAGAAAATGATGTCGTTATCTTGATGTTGATTCATACTTGTTAAAATCGCTTTGAATTCAAACTCAGAAAGCGTAAATCCTGTAGGATTATGAC
>JBBIMC010000164.1:271-2815 GCA_037444605.1 Mycoplasmatota bacterium
AGTTCACTCAAACGTCCATCAAAGGATTCTAAATCAAAGTGATCCCCTTTGAAAAGATTATGTTCGAAAATGTTCAGTTTTGCACGATCCGCAAAGCGTTCATATTGCCAACGGATGTCAGAGACAAAAATGGATTCTCCCGGTGTCCCAAACACAGAAAATGTCGATGCGATCGCACCACTTCCCCCAGGTGTCGCACATGCATTCATGAAATAACTTTCTTTAATCTTGGGTAAATAGTCTTTAAATACCCAGCGATAGAGATTGTCTTTAAAGAGTGCTCCTCCGTCAACTGCTGGGTAAGGAAGCATTTCATCATCCGTCAAGTTTCTAATCGCTTTACTGACTGTAGGCATGCCCCCAATCGCCTTTTTTTCATCATAAAACATCCCTATGGATGCATTGATCACATCATCATAGAGTTTCGATGCCTCCAAGGCATCCTTTGAAATCTTCAATATATCGACTGCCACAACGTTCACCTCTTCTTTAATTATATATGAAGTCATCTAAAAACAGGTCAAACAAATAGAGCCAGTGTTGTTTTTCAAACTTTGTCACCAGGGTTATATGAACGTGTCCTTTAAGATACCCTAATCGCACTTGTGCGACGAAATCATTGGCTTTTTCAAATAGTTTCTTTCCATCGATTTTTTGAGAGGCTTCCATCGATAAAACGAGAGTCACCTGATTCGCTTCAACGATCGTCTTATGGGCACCAATGTGTGAGGATAACTTCTTAAATAGTTTTTCATACATATAAAGAAGTAGATCAGCATCCAGTTCCCCAAAGCGATCGGTGAGTTCAAGTTTTAAGTCATCGACATCTTTAATCCGATTGAGTTCTGCGATTCGTTTATGAATTTCAATCCGAACCGAGTCTTCTGAGACATAGGATGGGTCAACATGGCGTGGTGCATAAACTTCATCAACCTGAACCTCTTTAGGTCGTTCAAGCGTGACACCGGTAATCGCTTCTTCCAATAACTTCATATAGAGTTCAAGCCCGACTGAATCGATAAAACCTGATTGTTCAGAGCCTAGAATATCTCCTGCTCCACGAATGGATAAGTCACGCATGGCAATCTTAAATCCACTGCCAAGGGCGGTAAAATCTTGGATCGCAGACAATCTTTTCTTCGCTTCATCGTTGATGTTCTTATAGGCATCATACATTAGATAAGCGTAAGCAATACGGTCACTTCGTCCGACACGACCACGGATTTGATAGAGTTGGGATAAACCTAATTGATCAGCATCATGAATAATTAACGTATTGGTATTAGGAATATCAACACCCGTTTCAATGATAGTGGTGGATACTAAAACATCATAGGCATGATCAATAAAATCACTTAAGACGTTTTCTAGTTGATCACGATTCATCTTCCCATGAGCAAACGTAATCTTCGCTTCGGGTACTAGTTTCTCTAAGCGATGCACCATGCCTTCA
This sequence comes from Mycoplasmatota bacterium, assembly GCA_037444605.1. Lineage (GTDB taxonomy): Bacteria > Bacillota_I > Bacilli_A > Acholeplasmatales > Acholeplasmataceae > Peloplasma. The sequence goes on from JBBIMC010000164.1 coordinate 1,725, forward strand.
ATCCCTTGAACTTTGTTAAAGAGATAGAAAACTTGACCTCCACGCGCAATTTCACGACTGATGGCTTCTTTGATCAGTGCTTCTTGACGTTCAACGACATAGGTTTGAACTGGGTAACGATTTCTGGGAGGTGTTTCAATCATCGATAGGTCTTTTAACCCCATCATCGACATCTGTAAGGTTCTAGGAATAGGGGTTGCTGAAAGGGTGAGGGTATCGACATTCACTTTGAGCTCACGAATCTTTTCTTTATGCTCAACACCAAAGCGTTGTTCTTCATCGATAATGAGCAGTCCTAAATCTTTAAACTTCACGTCAGAGGATAACAAGCGATGCGTCCCGATGACCACATCGACAAATCCTCGTTTTAGGTGATCTAAAGTTTCTGTCTGCTTTTTAGGGGTCACAAATCGAGAGAGGAGTGCAACATTTGCACCATATTTTTCAAAACGCTCTTTAAACGTATAGTAATGCTGTCTTGCTAAAACGGTTGTAGGTACTAGATAAAGTACTTGTTTTTGATTCATGACGGCCTTGAAGGCTGCCCGAAGGGCGACTTCGGTTTTTCCAAAGCCGACATCACCACAGATCAAACGATCCATCGGACGTTCTTTTTCCATGTCATACTTGGTCTCAACAATCGCTTTTTGTTGATCTTTGGTCGTTTCATACATGAAATCACGTTCAAAGGCATGCTGCATATCCGTATCTTTTTCATAGGCATAACCGACACTCTTTTCACGTTGCGCATAAAGCGCAATCAAACGATCCGAGAGATCTTTAATTCGCATTCTCACTTGTGCTTTAGTCTTTGACCATTGTTTACCTCCCAATTTCGATAGCTTGGGATGCATGCCATCATGAGAGGAATACTTTAATACCATATCGATTTGATCCATGGGAACATAAAGAGCTTCCTCGTTTGCGTAGATGATGTAGAGATAGTCCCTTTTATCTCCTGAGAGTTCCATCGTCTTTAATCCCATGTATTTGCCGATGCCATAATCGTAATGGACGACAAAATCGCCTGGGGTTAAGTCTTCGATCCGTCTGATCTTGGTCGCTTGATTTAAGACACTTCGATATTTGAT
>JBBIMC010000164.1:2825-3768 GCA_037444605.1 Mycoplasmatota bacterium
ACACGGTACGTAAACAAACTGGACTCATCGACAAAAAAGAGCTTTTCATGTTTGAGCATGAGCGAACCAAAAAAGGGTGTTGAAAGCATGTATAAACCCGGATCTTCACCCATACTTTCTTGATATCTCACTTCTTTTTGACTTAGGAATGATTCCATCTCATCAAGATAATGCTTTTGGGTAATGGAGACATAGATTCGATAGGATCCCATATCATGGATATCCAAAGCAAACGCCGGTAGATTGCCTTGATAATTGGGGACACTCACCACGCCTAAATCGATCGCATCAACCGCGGAATTCATTCCGAAATTATCGATCTCTATATGTCTTTTTTTGAGTTGTTCATCAAGCGATACGCGAAAAGGAATATCCAAAAAATGATGTCCATTCATCGTGGTCGCATACGTCATTAAGTCATCATGAATACTATCTTCATTTAATCGCATTTTATGGATATCTACAAAAATAAGATGATAATCTTTTGTAAAGTCGAGAAGTGTTGTGGCTTCTGGATTGAAAAATGGAATGTATAAATTAAGGCTATCTAACTTTTTTCTCTGTTCAATCGCTTCTAAGTCTTGTGTTAACTTCTCGTTTTCTCGTTCTGATAACGGTTTGTCCTGAAAGAATTTTCTTATACTTTCTAAAGCATCTTCTTTCATCTGGTCCGTGAAGAAGAGTTCATGCATTGGTGCAATCTCGATGCTTTCAATGCCAACCAAGGAGCGTTGTGTTTCCACATCAAATACCTTGATTTGGTCAATCTCTTCATCAAAAAAATCCAAGCGATAGGGTTGATCATTATTCAAGGTAAAGATATCAACAATATGACCACGAACGCTAAACTCACCAGGTTTTTCAACAGTGTATGTGCGTTGATAACCGCTATAAACTAAGTATGTCACCAGTTTATCCAACGGATACGTCATGCCTTTAGAAA